>NZ_JAVKGM010000006.1:0-155788 GCF_031432225.1 Halalkaliarchaeum sp. AArc-GB
ACAGTCCCATGATCCGAGTATGACGTTTCACCTAATGTATTTAAATCCGGTTGTTAAGCTGACGTGTGTGATTATGATCATTTCTGTTATACAGGTATCGATAAAAGGCCGGAGTATTTCGATACGTGCCGAAAATATCGACAAAAGCACTTATTTACTACCGTAGAGTCGCTTCCGGCCCGAGACCCGCGCAAACGCAAGCGAGTGTCCAGTTACCCGCCAGAAAAGTCCGGACGGAGTCCCACGCGAACGCAAGTGAGCGTGGGGCACGTCCGGACGTGAACGTAACGAACGAAGTGAGTGAAGAGAACGTCCGGACGGAGATTTGAACTCCGGTCCCTGGCTCCGCAAGCCAAGAGGATAGTCCACTACCCTACCCGGACTCACTCCTACCTATCCGGGGTCGACTTAAGACGGTTACGGTCCGGGACGTGACCTGGATGTGGTCGGGTCGTAGTTTGGACGTCGGCGTCGACATCCACCGGACCGACGGGGAAACTGCGACTGTCGGACGCGAGGGTTCAAAAGTGATCCCGAACCAACCCGTCTCGATGCGACGATCGATCACGATACAACCGCGAGACTCCGGCGCCTCGACCGGCCAACGGCAACGCTTAAGCGGCGTCTCTTCCTGCCTGTGTGTACGACTATGGGTGTGATCGAGGACGTCTACGAGGAGCTGGAAACGGACGTCCCGCTCGAGGAGTTCCGGGCCGCCGTCGAGGAGAAAGTCGAGCAGATGGGCGGGCTCGCCGACGAGGAGACGGCGGCGATGCTGATCGCGCACGACCTCCGCGACGAGGAGGTGAGTGGCATCGCCGACATCGAGCCGGGGATGGACGAGGTGAAGTTCCTCGGCAAGGTCGTCTCGATCGGCGACGTCCGGACGTTCGAGCGTGACGGCGAGGACGAACCGGACGGGCGGGTCTGCAACGTCGAGGTCGCCGACGAGACGGGGCGAATCCGGATCTCGCTGTGGGACGAAGCCGCCGGTGCGGCCGAAGACCAGCTCGAGGTCGGCCAGGTGCTCCGGATCGCCGGCCGGCCGACCGACGGCTACGACGGGGTCGAGGTGAGCGTCGACAAGGTCGAACCCGACGAGGAGGCCGAGGTCGATGTCGAAGTCCTCGACACCTACCGGGTCGAGGACCTCGCGCTGGGGCGGTCGGACGTCGACCTCGTCGGCAAGGTGCTGGATACGGATTCTGTCCGGACGTTCGATCGGGACGACGGCTCGGAAGGAAAGGTCGCAAACCTCACGCTGGGGGACGAGACCGGCCGCGTGCGGGTGACGCTGTGGGACGAACAGGCCGACCTGGTCGAGGAGTTCGACCCGGGGGAAACCGTCGAGGTGGTCGACGGCTACGTTCGGGAGCGCGACGGCGACCTCGAACTCCACGTCGGCTCCCGGGGCGACGTCGAACGCGTCGACGAGGACGTCGAGTACGTCCCGGAGACGACCGACATCGCCGACCTCGAAATCGACCAGACCGCCGACATCGCCGGGGGCGTCGTCGAGACGGATCCCAAACGGACGTTCGACCGGGACGACGGCTCGCAGGGCCAGGTTCGCAACGTCCGAATCAAAGACGAGACTGGCGAGATCCGGGTCGCGCTGTGGGGCGAGAAGGCCGACGCCGACGTCGATCTCGCGGATCACCTCCTGGTGACCGACGCCGAGATCCAGGACGGCTGGCAGGACGATCTCGAGGCGTCCGCCAACTGGCGCTCGACCGTGACCGTCCTGAACGAAGAGCCGGCCGCCGGGGACGCGACCTCCGCTGGTTCTCCCACCAGCGAGGCGCAGGCGGTCGCCGGCGACGCCGGCGGAACTGGGGACGCGGCGGGGGGCCTCTCGGCGTTCGCCGACGAGGGATCCACGAAGGCGGGATCCACGAACGCAGGAACCACGGACGGGACGACCCAGACCGCACCCGACGCCGGGGCTGACGCCGGCGAGACAGTCGAGTTTACGGGAACCGTCGTTCAGGCGGGGAACCCGGTCGTCCTCGACGACGGGCGAACGACCCGAAACGTCGAGACGGACGCGACGCTCCGTCTCGGCGAGGAAGTGACGGTTCGCGGCGAGGAGCGGAACGGGAAGATCGACGCCGACGAAGTGTTCTGAGCCGAAGCGCCGGCACCCGTCGTCGATCCGGTTCGACCCACGAAGGGGCCCGACGGCGCAAACTTCGCCAACGGAAAGGATTATACCCGGGACGAACGGGTTTTGGTGTATGAGTGTCGAGTTGCCGTTCGCTCCCGTGGATACGGTCATCCGGCGCAACGCCGGTGACCTCCGCGTGAGCGCCGGCGCGGCCGAGGAGCTGGCCCGCCGGATACAGGACCACGGGGCCGCTCTCGCCGTCGACGCCGCAGAGGAGGCGACCGCAGACGGTCGCAAGACGTTGATGGCGTCGGACTTCGGCGTCGAGCAGGTGATCGACCGCGAGGACCTCACCCTTCCGATCGCTCCCGTGGACCGGATCGCTCGACTCCGGATCGACGACTCCTATCGGGTGTCGATGGACGCGCGGATCGCGCTCGCGGACGTTCTCGAGGACTACGCCGACAACGTCGCCGCCGCAGCCGCCACGCTCGCTCGCCACGCCGACAGACGGACGGTCCAGGCGGAAGACATCCGGACGTACTTCTCGCTATTCGAGTGATGCAATTCGGCTACAGCGAGACGTGTCTCGACCACGACACTGGCCCGCGTCATCCGGAGAACCCCGACCGGCTTCGCGCGATCCGGCGTCGGCTCGCGAAACGACACGGCGTCGTCTATCGGGAGGCCTCCCCGGCCGACAGGGAGTCTGTGGCTGCGGTTCACACCCCGGCATACGTCGACGAAGTCCAGGAGTTCGCCGATCGCGGCGGCGGCAACTGGGACGCCGACACCGTCGCCAGCGAGGCCACCTGGGAGGCCGCGCTCGCGTCGGCTGGACTCGCCCAGTGGGCTGTCAGGGAGGCGATGGACGGCGCCAACGGACGGGAGACCCCGTTCTCGCTCGGCCGGCCGCCGGGCCATCACGCGATCGAGGACGACGCGATGGGGTTCTGTTTCTTCAACAACGCCGCCATTGCCGCACAGACGGCGCTGGATTCGACGTCCGTCGAGCGTGTTGCGATCTTCGACTGGGACGTCCACCACGGCAACGGCACACAGGACCTCTTTTACGATCGTGGGGACGTCTTCTATGCTTCGATCCACGAGGACGGACTCTACCCCGGCACCGGGGAGATCGACGAAACCGGCACCGGTTCGGGCGCGGGATCAACGCTGAACGTCCCGTTCCCGGCCGGCGCCGACGACGCCGACTACGAGTATGCGATCACCGAGGCGGTCGTACCGGCTTTCGAGTCGTTCGATCCGGACCTCCTGATCGTCTCGGCGGGCTTCGACGCCCACAGACACGACCCGATCTCCCGGATGCGCGTCTCGACGGAGGGGTACGCGCTGTTCACACAGCTCCTCCGTCGGTTCGGGGATCGGACTTCCACACCGCTCGCGTTCGTTCTCGAGGGCGGCTACGGTCTGGAGACGCTGTCGGACGGCGTCGCCGCCGTCCACGAGACGTTCGACGGGCGGGACCCGACCGTCGGCGAGGGGGAGCCGTCCCCCGACGCGAAGACGATCGTCGATGGTCTCCTAGAGCGGATCGAGTGACCGGATCGAGTGACCGGATCGAGGCCCGTCTCACCGACAGAACTCGTCGACGTCGCGTGCGGGATAGCCGACGACGACGTCGGCGCCGGCCGCCCGGAGCGCGTCGACGCGTTCCCGGACCGTCTCGGGATCGCCGACGAGTGCGTAGTCCCGTACGGCGGCCGACAGCACCTCGCGTGCCCGGCCCGTCGCCGACGAGTCGCTCGAAGCACCGTCCGGGAGCGCCCGGGAGACGGGTTTTCGGCGGGCGGCGTACGCGCCGACGGCGTCGAGGACCTCGTCCTCGTTGTCGGTGAGCACAGTCGGCGCGTACACCGCGATCTCGCCGTCGAACCCCGCCGCACGGAGCGCCCGGAGGTCGCGTTCGGTCGACCGCGAGAGCAGTTCGTACTGGGTCCCGCCGGCCGCGAGTGCGAGCCGCTCGACGCCTTCGGTGCCGATCCACGCGTCTTGTGCGTCTTCCCTCGCCGCGGCGAACCGCGGTGCGACGGTGCGTCGTTTCTCTTCCTCGGAGAGGTACGCGGGATGTCCGGCCACGATCACGCGCCCGACGCCGGACGGGAGCGCAGCGACCCGACTGTCGTCGCCCAGGGGATCGTAGCCGTCGGCCCGTACCGGCGTCGTTTCTCGCACCTGTTTTTCGTTCGCGAGCGCCGAAAGCGTCGACGGATCGGGCGCCTCTTCGAGGCCCTCGTAGTCGATCATCACCCGCTCCAGCGGGACCGCCAGCGCTCGGCGGACGTCACACTCGGTGGGCTTGAGCGCCACGGCGTCGAGACCGGCGCGGATCACGGCCGGCGTCGACGACTGCTCCGGGGTGGACCTCACACCGGAACCGGCCGACGCCGCACCACCGTCGGGGACGGCCGTGTCCGCGGCCGTGTCCGCGGCCGTCTCGGATCCGTCATCTTTCGTCACTACACTCCTGTCGTGTGTCGCCTCCTCGCGGCGGCGCTGGTCGTCACTCATATAACTCGTCCTCCTGTAGTCGTCCTCTCCGACGCCGGCCGTCGCTTGCGGCCCGACGAACGCACGCTACACTGATCGAGAAAAGGTCGGTTCTACCGTCGCGGAACGCGATCAATCGCCTGTGAGGCCATGTGAACCCTCATTTGGAACAGAACCGGATAAACGTGTCGGGCGGGTCAGTATTGGCCACATCGGGGGCCGTGGCTGTCGATTGCTGGTATAACCCCCATAGACCGGGGTTTTCTATATCCGGGGCGTCGAAGCCGAGGGTGTGCGACTCGTTCAGGTCACGATCCCGTCGGGCAAACAGCAGGCGGTACTCGAGACGCTCGAGGAGGAGGGAATCGACTACGTGTTGACCGACGAGACGAGCGGCCGGGAGGCCACTTCGGTCGTAACGTTCCCGATCCCGAAGTCGGCAGTCGAACACGTCCTCGAACAGCTTCGCGAGGTCGGAATCGACGACTCGACGTACACGGTTATCGTCAGCGCCGAGACGGTCATCTCCCGACACTACGACGAGCTGTCCGAGAAGTACGCCGAGGAGAACGACCACAGCGACGAGCTGATCGCCCGCGAGGAGCTCACGACCAAGGCCGAAGAGCTGGCGCGCTCGACCCCGACGTACGTGATCATGACGGTCGTCTCGGCCGTGATCGCGACCGCCGGGCTGCTGCTCGATTCTCCGGCGACCGTCGTGGGGTCGATGGTGATTGCCCCCCTGATCGGCCCGGCGATGTCCGCGAGTGTCGGCACGGTCGTCGACGACAACGAACTGTTCCGCCAGGGCGTTCGCATGCAAGCGCTGGGGATCGGGCTCTCGATCGGTGCGAGCGCGCTGTTCGCCAGTTTTCTGCGGGCGGCCAACCTGGTTCCGCCGGGGCTGGATCTCCTCGAACTCTCCGAGGTCGCAGAGCGGGTCGCCCCGAACGTGCTCGCGCTGGCGGTCGCGCTGGGAGCCGGCGTCGCGGGGATCCTGTCGCTCACGACCGGCGTCTCCTCGGCGCTCGTGGGCGTGATGATCGCGGTCGCGCTCATCCCGCCTGCCGCAACCGCCGGGCTGGGGATCGCCTACATGGACCCGACGCTCGCGTTCGGATCCACGATCCTCGTGTTCGTGAACGTGCTGTCGATCAACTTCGCCGCCCTGCTGGTGCTGTGGTACGAGGGATACCGCCCCGAAAGCTGGTTCCGGGCCGATCGTGCCCGGTCGGCGATGCTCAAGCGGGCGGCCGTCCTCGCGGCGGCGATCGCGCTCCTGTCGATGTTCCTCGGCGGCGTCACCTACGACGGCTACGCCGCAGCCACGACCGAACAGGAGATCCGCGACGGGGTAGCCGACGAACTCGCCGCGGTCGACGAATCGCTGTCGCTCGTGGGGGTCGATGTCCGACGGACCGGGACGATCCCGCCGCTGGACACCGAACGCGTCGTCGTCACTGTCGGCTATCCACCAGGTGAACCCCCCGGGCCGCTGGCCGAACGGCTCGACACCCGCATCGAGGCGGTGACCGGAACGGACGTCACCGTCGAAGTGCGTTACGTCCAGCGAGAAACGACCTGACGTTCTGGTGCGGTCTTCGGGCGCCGGATGGGAACCGTCACTCCTGCCGGGACGGCGGGAGCTCTCCCTCGAACTCGACAGCGTCTGCGGCCATCTCGAGCACCCGTTCGACGTTCTCGCCGGTCTCGACGCTCATGTAGGCGTCCGCATCGACGTCGGTCGACCGGTCGCTTTTGTTACAGACGGTGATGAGCTCGATCCCGCGACGGGAGAACCGCTCTTCGAGTTCGTCTCGGAGCGCGAGCTGCGATTCGAGCGGATAGCCACACGACCCGCTCGCGTCGACGAGGAACACCACGACGTCGGCGAGATGTTCCAGCGCGCTGACTGCCTGCTGTTCGATCTCGTTTCGCTCCTCCTCGGGGCGGTCGAGCAACCCGGGGGTGTCGATGATCTGGTACCTGATGTGGCCCCGTGTGAAGTGGCCGAGCTGGACGCCCTTCGTGGTGAAGGGGTACCGCGCGATCTCGTTGGAGGCGCGCGTGACGTCGTTGACGAAGGAGGACTTGCCGACGTTCGGATAGCCGGCGACGACGATCGCGGGCTCGTCGGCCCGAACGTCCGGGAGGTTCTTCAACGCGTCGCGGGCCTCCCCGACCAGTTCGAGGTCGTCTTCGATCTGCCGGACCACGTCAGCCATCCGGGCGAACGCCTGCTTGCGCTGTTTCCGTGCGGTGTCGACGTCGGTCTTCCGGAGCTTCGACTGGTACTCGTTGCGGATCGAGCCCACCTGTCGGCTCGCCCAGGTGATCCGCGACAGCGACTGGCGGAGTTCGTCGACGCCGACGATCGCGTCGGCGAGTTCCCTGTAGAACGGATCGACCTCGTACTCGAAGTCGGGCCAGGCGGTGACGACGTTCTCGAGGTTGTCCGAGAGAATGTTGCCCGCCGTCGTGAGCATCGACTGCTGGGCCTCCAGGCCGCTCTTCGCGCGGCCGGACCGCGCCGCCCGGGAGAACGCTTTGTCGATGAGTTCCTCCGCTCGCGGCGTCGTCGGGAGGTCCTCGAATATCATTTCCCGTCTCTTCGCGGTCCGGCCGTATAAGACCGTCCGTTCGGCCCTCGGACGATGCCGCCCCGAGCACGGAAGTTTTTGTCCGAGGGGGCTGTCAGTCCCTCTATGACGGAACTGCAGACCGCGTTGCGGGAGACGTTCGAGACGAACGGCTACGACGTCGCCGAAGTGAGCGTCAATCGGGATCGCGTGCGGATCGTCGTGCTCGAGGGCGACGCGAGCGCCGACGACCTCGAGGCGCTCACCCACGAGGTGCTCGACCCCGAGGAGACGCTCGGGCTGAACGTGACCACAGAGACGATCGACGGGCAGGACGTCGTCGGGACGGTCGTTTCGTTCCGACGCCGTGCGTGATTGGCCCTCCCCGTCGAATTATCGTTCCCGAGAACGTCTGACAAACCTTTAAACTGTAAGCGTCAGTATCTCGACGAGAGGATGGGTGTGATCACGTAATGCCGGCACCGGGACCGGGTCCGGACGCGCGACCGGACCCCGAGACGGAAGGATCGACTGACCGACCTGATCGAACCGACGGCGGAGCTCCGACCCACCCGTCGTTCGATCAGGTCCAGGGTCTGGTCGTCGATCCGGACGACGTCCCCGTTCGAACGACTGCGGACGGGGCCGCCGGCGACAGCGCTACGGATCGGTATCGCACGGACGACGACGGGATCCGGACCGAATCCGGATCCGAAGAGACGTCACTCTCCCCGAGGGAGTACGCGGTTCGCGTCCACGAACTCGTGTATCGGGACCCCACCGCGGCGGGCGACAGGGTCGGCGACCTGCTCGTTCTGGCGTCGGAGGGCGACCCGGACGTCCGGGAGATGGCCGGCGAGACGCTGGCGTGGCTCGGCGAGCGTCGCCCCCGCGAGTTCGAGGTGTGGGCCGACGACCTCGCAGCCTTTGCGGACAGGCGGGAGCCGGAACTCTCGTATCTCGGGATCCGGGCACTCGCGCAGCTCGGCTCCTGCCACGAGGACGCGGCGGCAAAGGGTCTCGAACCGGCGATCCGCCGGCTGGGTTCCGACCACGAGGACCTGCGGGCGGCGTCGCTCGCGCTCGTCGCGGAGGTCGGTCACGTGAAGGCGGACGCGATCGGCGACGCCGACCGCCCCATCGCGGCGGCGATGGAGGCGGCGTCCGAACGGATCCGAACGGGCGCCGCGATCGCGGCCGGCAACCTGCTCGCGGCGACACCCCAGCGGTTCCCCCGGACGTCGATGGCGCTCGTGGATACCCTCTCGGACCCGGACGACGGCGTCAGGACGTACGCACACGTGGCGCTGGTCGCCTTCGCCAGGGAGCATCCGTCGGTGGTTCCCGACAAGGAGACTGCGCTGTCGGCGCTGGAGGCGACTGACGACGCGGAGCTCGGGCTCAAAGACGGGGCCGTCGCCGAGGCGGAGAACGCGCTGCTTCGCGAACTGGCCGGGTTCCGCTGATCTGTCGGTCTCCGGTCTGACCCCTGGACTCCGTCCGACGGTGACACACCCAGTTTTCAGTCGATCTCGACGAGATGTGCCCCGTCGGGGTCGAACCCGAAGGTCACGTCCCCCGAAAGCGGTTCCGCCGTCCTGAGCAGCAGCTCCCGCCCGCGCCACTCCAGGTGGATTCTGGTGGTTTCGCCCAGGAACTCCGTCCCGGTGACACGCGCGTCGAAGCGGTTTTCGGCCGCGTTCGGCTCCATCGCCTCCGGACGAACGCAGAACACGGCCCGTGACCCCGTCGCCGGCGGATCGATCGCCGGATCTCCGTCGGTCGCGATGGAAAACCGAGTGCCGTCGACGTCGACGTCCAGTTGCGCGCCGGTCGATCCCGCGCCGTCACCGGGATCGGCGACCGCCTCGCCGACGACCTCGCCGACGAAGACGTTGTTGTCGCCGACGAACTCCGCGACGAACCGGGTGTCGGGCCGGCGGTACACCGCCCGCGGCTCCCCGACCTGTTCGAGCCGGCCGTCCTGCATCACCGCCATTCGATCGGAGATCGACAGCGCCTCCTCCTGGTCGTGGGTAACGTAGACGGTGGTGATCCCCAGTTCGGTCTGGATCCGCTTTACCTGCAGTCGGAGCCGTTCGCGCAACCGGGCGTCGAGGGCGCTCATCGGCTCGTCGAGCAACAGCAGCTCCGGCCCCGGCGCCAGCGCCCGGGCGATCGCGACGCGCTGTTGTTGCCCGCCGGAAAGCGACTCCGGCTTTCGGTTCTGCAGTCCCGGGAGATCGACGAGTTCGAGCAGTTCAGCGACGCGTTCTCCCCTGGACTTTCCGTCGGGCGGATCCGCAAACCGAAGCCCGTAGCCGACGTTCTCCCCGACGGTCATGTGGGGAAACAACGCGTAGTTTTGAAACACGACGCCGATGTTCCGGGATTCGGGGGGGACGCCGGTCACGTCTGCCCCGCCGATCCGGATCGTCCCTGCGGTGGGCGACTCGAAGCCGGCGATCAAACGCAGCGTCGTGGTCTTCCCGCAGCCGGACGGTCCCACGAGGGTGAAAAACTCCCCCTCCCGGACCGAAAGCGAGACGTCACGGAGCGCGACGGTCTCGCCGTAGGTCCGGGTGACGCCGTCGAGTTCGACCGCCGTTGGGGCGTTCCCTTCCGGGTTCTTTCCGCTCCCGCGGGGCGTCCGTTCGCGAGTCATCAGTGTCGTACGTACCCCCCGAGCCGTTCGACGACGATGAAACTGGCGCTCGTCACCGCGAGCAGGACGACCCCCATCGCGGTCGCGGGACCGAGCCGCCGGCCGAGATACCGCTCGACGGCGACCGGCATCGTGTAGCTGTCGGTGCCGGTCGCGAGGACGATCGTGGAGTTGAACTCTCCGATGCTGATCGCGACCGCGAAGGCGGCGCCCGCGACGACGCCGGGCCACACGAGCGGCAGTTCGACGTCCACGAGTGCCCGGGCCCGGGAGGCCCCCAGCGCCCGCGCCGATTCGGTCAACGCCGGATCCAGCCCCTCGAGGCCGGGGGCGACGTTGCGCGTGACGAACGGATAGGCGCTCACCGCGTGGGCGGCGACGATGGCGACCGCGCCGGCGACGGTGATCCGCCAGCCGCCGATCTCGACGCCGAACACGAGTCCCCGGAGCAGCCCGAGTCCGACGATGATCCCCGACACCGCAAACGGGGCCATTGCCAGCGCGTCGACGACTTTCCGACCCCGATACCGGCGCGTGGTGGCGACCGCGACGACGAGCCCCATCGGCACCGCCACGCCCAGCGTCGCGACCGCGAACACGAGCGAGTTCCTGACCGCCGGCCACGGCTGCACCTGAAATGCCGCCCCCGTGGCCTGCCGCTCCAGGAGGAACCGGTAGTGGTCCAGCGTGAACCCTGCGGGGCCGGTGAGGCTCGCCCAGATCATGCTGGCGAGCGGCAACACGAACACCGCGACCGCGAGGAGGGCGTAGCCGGCGACAGCGAACCGCTCGAGGAGGGCAGTCGGCGTCCACGTCCGGGGAAACAGCTGCTTTCGCCGCCCCGGTGCCGACGCACCGCGGCGAACGGCGTTTGCCGCCTCGTACCGGAGATACGCGTAGGTGAGCGACAGCGAGATGACGAGTTCCAGGATCGCCAGGCCGGCTGCCTCCGCATAGTTGAGATCCCTGATCAGTCGGTAGATGAACACCTCGACGGTCGCCAGCTGGAACCCCCCCAGCGCGAGCACGATCGGGAACGACGCGAACGTGAACACGAACGTGAGCGTCGCGCCCATCAACACGGCGGGGTACAGCTGCGGGGCGACCACGTCGAGGAACGCCCGGTGTGGGGACGCCCCCAGCGACCGGGCGGTCTCGATGGCCCGGGCGTCGACGGCCTCCCAGGCGGCGGTGACGACCCGCGCCACCAGTGGTGCATTGTAAAAGGCGTGGGCGATCACGATCGCCTCCAGCGTGAACATCAGCTCGACGGGGCCGACACCGACGGTCCCCAGGATCGCGTTGAGCGTGCCGTTTCGCCCGAACGTCGCCACGAAGCCGACAGCGACCATGATCGACGGCAGCACGAACGGGAGGATCGTAAGCGACCGCAGGGTTTCCCGACCGCGGAACTCGAAGCGGGCGAGGATCCACGCCGCCGGCACGCCGAGCGCGACGCTTGCGACCGTCGACAGCGCCGCCTGGTACGCCGTGAAGCCGAGTATTCCGAGCTGGCGGTCCGGGCTCGCGATCCGCCGCAGCACTTCCCCTGGCGGCTCCCCCGACAGGAGCCGGCCAAGCTCCCCCATATAAAAGGGATCCGTCAGGATCGAGACGAATACAGAGCCGGTGAGCAGTCCCGCCGGGAAGAAGGCCTCCGCAAACACGGTGGCGACCGGGTAATAAAAGACGGCGACGAGAACCAGCCCCGTCGCCGCGGCTCCGAGCCCGATCGCGTAGCGTTCGATCCCCGCGAACGCCCGCTGGGCCACGGTGTCGCGTCCGGGATCGTCCGGCATGTCGCGTCCGGGATCGTCCGGCATGTCGCGTCCGGGGTCGTCCGCGGTGTTGCTCGCAGCGTCATCTGCCGTCGGCGCCGACGACTCCTCGGTCACGTCAGTACGACTCCCGTCGACCGACAAATCAGTTGCCCGCGAACTGACGCTCCCACTCGGAGATCCACCCCTCGAGCCCCTCGGCGAGTTCGTCGTAGCCGAACGTCACCGCCGTCGGGGGTTCGTGAGCGTACTGGGAGTACTCTTCGGGAAGCTCGGCGTCGTCGGTCGCCGGGAACTGGACGTTCCGCTGGGCGATCTCCCCCTGGACGTCGGCCCGAAGCATGAACGCGAGGAACTCCTGGGCGAGGTCGGGGGCGTTGGCGTCGGTAAAGCGGGCCATCCCCTCGGGGTTGGCGTACCCCTCGCCGTCGAGGAACCTGATCTGGTGTTCATCGAGGTCGGCCCCCTCCTGGCTGGCGAACACCTGGTCGGTGGAGTAGGAAACTACCATCGGCGCTTCCCCGCCCATCCACGCCGAGTACGCGTCGTTCCACGAACCGAGCACCCGGACGTCGTTCTCCTGGAGGTCCGCCCAGAAGTCGAGGTAGTCGTCGCCGTAGCGGTGGATCGTATGCAACAGGAACGCCCGTCCGGTCGTCGACTGGCCCGGGTTCTGGGCGATCAACTCGCCGCGGTGGTCCTCTTCGAGCAGGCCCTCGAACGTCTCCGGAGCCTCTGTCTCCGTGGAGTCGTACACCAGGCTGATGTAGCCGGTGTCGTACGGGACCGCCCGCCCCTCGGGGTCGAACTCCAGCCCGTCGCGGACCCGATCGCGCCGGGTGAGTTCGCCCGGATCGTCGAACAGCGGCTCCGAGACCGCGTCGTCGATCCGGACCAGATCGTCGGCGTTCAGCCCGACGTAAACGTCCGCGTCCGTCTCTACGCCGGCCTCGGCCCGTTCGATGTAGTAGTTCACGTCGTTCGGCGGCGTCTGCCAGACCAGCGTCGCGTCGAACTCCGACTCGAACGTCTCCTTGATCCACGCTCCGGGGCTCGTGCTCGGCGCGTCGACGAACGAGTCGTAGGTGCCGACCACGAGCGTGTCAGGCCCGTCCGACCCGGCGGTCGCACCCGGTTCCGTCTCGGTGCCGTCACCGGGATCGGTCGGCGTCTCGTCGCCGTTCGTCTGTTCGGCCGAACAGCCGGCCAGAAGCGCCGACGCGCCGGCCGCGCCGGCCGTCGCGAGAAACCGCCGGCGGGTCGATGGGTCGGTGATGTGTCCTGCGCCGTTTCTGGTCATCACTGAGTGGTTTCACCCGGTTGTACTTAAGCTCGGCGGGAGTGAAGCGTCCGGATGCGGCCGCACGGAGAGGGGATCTGTCTGGCCGGTCGGATCCGTCCTCAGTTCCCGAGACGGTTCCTGGCGAACGACGCCAGTAGGGGAACGTCCCGGAGGTGCAGCAGCTTCGCGATCGCGCGTTTGTCCCCTTTGTTGGCTCGCGCGAGCGTGTCGGGTTCCAGCTCGCCGAGATCTCGAAGGAGAGTGTCGTACCGTTCGTTGGGGGCGAAGTACATCAGTTCGGTCATCAACAGGCGGGCGTCCATCCGGGGGGCGACCTCGCGGTGCCAGAGTTCCTCGTACAGGGCGATGTTCTCCGCGGAGGTGTCCCGTTCCTCTGGGGTGAGACAGTGATCGACTGTCATCGCGGCCGCCCGCGCCGAACGCATCCCCTTGTGGATCCCCTCGCCCCACAGCGGGTCGATCGACGGGACCGTGTCGCCGATCGCCATGAAGTTATCCGTGCTCAGTTTTCCAGGCGGCTGGATGTGTGCCGAGCCCCGGTGCTGTTTCCCCTCGATGGGTTCGGCGTCCGCAAAGCGGGGGTCGGTGTCGATCCAGTGCTGGAGGTAGCCGTCGACGGTGCGGCGTTCGTCGGCGTACCGCTGGTAGCTCTCGTTTTGGATGTAACAGACGCCGACCTTGGCGGTGTCCTCGCCGGTGTGGAAGATCCACGAGTAGCCGCCGGGGGCGTACTCGTGATCCAGGCGGAGCATCATCGCGTCGTGGAGGTCAGCGTAGCCCTCGTGCTCGAGGTGGACGCCTTCGAGTTCGTACTCGATGCCGATTGCCTGGTGGTCTCTCTGCAGGTCGCTCACACCCAGCGCCTTCGCAAGCGGAGCCGACGGGCCGGTTGCGTCGATCACGATGTCGCCGTACACCGTTTCGGTGCCGTTGTACTCGACGCCGACGATCTCGCCGTCCTCCACGACCGGGTTGGACACTCGGGCGTCGAACCGGTACTCGGCGCCGGCGTCCCGGCCGTCCTCGACGAGGAACCGCTTGAAGTCGGCGAACTCCAGCACCGCACCCGTTTGCTCTTGAACGAAGTGTTCGTTCGGGGATTCGATGACGACGGTGTCCGTGAACTGCATCACCACGTCATCGGGGATCCCGAACGCGGTCAACATCGAGGGGAACGTTCCCCCAGTTGACTTGTTGCTCTGTCGCGGGAACCCATCCTCCGGTTCGGCTTCCAGAACGACGACGTCGAAACCCCGGTTCGCGAGGTCGCGCGCACACTGTGTGCCGGCGGGACCAGCCCCGGCGATTACGACGTCGTACCCGTCGTGCATGAGGCGTGAGTACGTGAGGATCGTAAAATAACCCGGGGAAAACAGACGGGGAACCGTTCCGATCGTGTCACCCGACAGTCAGCTTCTCGCGTCCGGGTTCGATCAGCCGGTCGAGATACTCCGCGAGAGCGCCCTTCGCGTCGGCGGGGTGGAGCTCGCCGGACTCGAGGTGCGTCGCGAGCGCCTCGTACGCCTCGTAGGTGAGGTCGCCGCCGTACTTTTCGGGCCGCTCGACGACGACCGTCTCGAACCGGGGGAACACGTGGTACTGGAACAGTTCGAGGACAGGGTTTTCACGCTCGTTGCCGTCCTCGTCGGGATCGGGGTCGCGGGTGGGCGGGCAGAAGGCGTCGTTTACCTTCTGTTCGATCTCCTCGCGGGTGTCCTCCATCGAGATCGTCACGCCGGTCGAGGAGGACATCTTCCCGACGCCAGTACCGAGGTCGGCGATGATCGGCGTGTGCAGACAGGGTCGCGCCTCGTAACCCAGGTCCTCGATCTCCTCGCGGTGGAGCATGTGGACCTTCCGCTGGTCCATACCGCCGACCGCCAGATCGAGATCCAGGTACTCGATGTCCAGCGCCTGCATCAGCGGGTACACCACGTGGCTCACTTTTGCAGTCTCGCCGCTTTGCAGCTCGGCCATCGCCCGCTGGGCGCGGTTGAGCGTCGTCGACAGCTCGAGTTCGTGGAGGTCCAGCACGTACTCTTCGTCGAGCTGGAACTCGGATCCGTAGACGAACTCCGTCTCGTCGGGGTCGAGGCCGTACGCGAGAAACTGCTGGCGCATCCGCTGTGCGGTCTCGCGGATCTCCTCGAAGGTACCCTTCCCGTTGAGATAGGCGTGAACGTCCGCGAGCAGCACCACGACTTCCATCCCGACCTCCTGGAGGTCGATCAGCTTGTTGGCCGTCAGCATATGTCCCAGATGGAGGACGCCGGACGGCTCGTACCCGACGTACGCCCGCGCTCCGTCCGGATCCGCGGCCAGCGCTTCGACCTCGTCTTCGGTGATCACCTCGTCGGCGTTCCGGGTGAGCAGCTCGTAGGCGTCCATACTCCCGAATCCGCGGGCGGCGGGATATGACTTCTGGATGCCGGCGGCACCCGACCGTCCTTATTAGGAAGATACTTCCCGCTCGCTCCCGGATTCCGTGACATGGCTCAATTCGTCGTGAGCGGTCGGTTCCAGACGAGAGAAGACAAACAGCCGTTCGAACGAACGATCGACGCCGAAAACGAGTCGGTCGCCCGCGAACACGTGTTCTCGCAGTTCGGCAGCGAGCACGGGCTCA
Organism: Halalkaliarchaeum sp. AArc-GB; assembly: GCF_031432225.1. Taxonomy (NCBI): domain Archaea; kingdom Methanobacteriati; phylum Methanobacteriota; class Halobacteria; order Halobacteriales; family Haloferacaceae; genus Halalkaliarchaeum; species Halalkaliarchaeum sp. AArc-GB. The sequence continues at coordinate 15,570 of NZ_JAVKGM010000006.1, forward strand.
AGCGCACGCAGGTCGAAATCGAGGAGGTGGCTGCACAATGATGGGTGGCGGACAACAGCAGCTCCAGCAGCTCTCCCAGGAGCTCCAGATGATCGAAGAGGAGATCGAGGAGCTCGAAGGGGAGATCGAGGAGATCAACGGGGAGAAAGCCGACATCGACGACGCGATGGAGGCGATCGAGCTGCTCGAGACCGACGCGACGGTGCAGGTCCCCCTCGGCGGCGGCGCGTACGTCCGGGCGGAGATCCAGGACATCGACGAGATCATCGTCAAGATCGGCGCGGACTACGCGCTCGAACAGGACCAGGAGGACGCCGCGGACGCCCTGGAGCTGAAAAAGGAGTCGCTCGACGACCAGATCGAGGAGGTCCGCGAGCAGATCAGCGAACTCGAAAGCGAGAGCGAACGACTCGAAACGCAGGCCCAGCAGATGCAACAGCAGATGCAGCAACAGCAGATGCAGCAGATGCAGCAGATGCAGGAAGACGAGGACGAGTAGAGCCGTGTTCGACGGACTCAAAGAGAAGCTGAACGGGTTCCGCGAGGACGTCGAAGACTCGGCCGAAGTCGAAGAGGAAGCCGAACCGGAAGTCGAAGAGGAAGCCGAACCGGAAGTCGAAGAGGAAGCCGAACCGGAAGCTGCGGTCGACGCTGCAGCATCCGAAGACGAAACGTCGGTGGAATCTGCCGAGGGATCGGCCGACGAACCTGCCGAGGAGGACGGCCCCGGCACGTTCGCCCGAGCGAAGGCGTTCGCGACCGGCCGGATCATCATCGAGGAGGAGGACCTCGAGGAGCCGCTGTGGGAGCTGGAAATGGCGCTTCTGGAAAGCGACGTCGAGATGAGCGTCGCGGAACGGATCCTCGAGAACGTCCGCGAGAACATGCTCGGGGAGACCCGAAAGCAGGTCGAAACCACCGGAGAGCTCGTCGAATCGGCGCTGCAGGACGCCCTGCTCGACGTGATCTCCGTCGGCCAGTTCGACTTCGAGTCCCGAATCGAGGGGACCGAGTCGCCGGTGGTAATCGTCTTTACCGGCGTCAACGGCGTCGGCAAGACCACCAGCATCGCCAAACTGTCGGAGTGGCTCGCGGATCGGGGCTACTCGTCGGTGCTTGCAAACGGCGACACCTACCGGGCGGGCGCCAACGAGCAGATCTCCGAACACGCCGACCGACTCGGCCGGAAGCTGATCAGCCACGAACAGGGGGGCGACCCCGCCGCGGTCATCTACGACGGCGTGGAGTACGCGAAGGCCCACGACGTCGACGTCGTGTTGGGCGATACGGCGGGGCGGCTCCACACCAGCGACGACCTGATGGCCCAGCTGGAGAAGATCGATCGGGTCGTCGATCCGGACCTGACGCTGTTCGTCGACGAGGCGGTCGCCGGACAGGACGCGGTCCAGCGTGCGAAACAGTTCAACGAGGCCGCCGAGATCGACGGGGCGATCCTCACGAAAGCCGACGCCGACTCCTCGGGCGGGGCGGCGATCTCGATCGCGTACGTCACCGGCAAGCCGATCCTCTTTCTGGGCACCGGCCAGGGGTACGACGACCTCGAGCGATTCGATCCCGGGGAGCTCGTCGACCGGCTGCTCGGCGACTGATACTGATTATTGTAGCGATTTACCGGTCGATCGGCCATCCGGTGGGTCGATCGGCCACCCGGTGGGTCGATCGTCCGGTTACGGCCGAGAATAATCATTATGACACGGGACACCCGACGGTTCGATCGAAAACAGACCAGGGGCCTACCACGGGAAGCCTCGGGGCTTGACCCCGAGGCGTTTCACCGGGAGCCGAAGGCGCTCTTCCTTTTAAACCGGTTCAGTCCGCGGCACCGGGCGCGACCTGTCCACCGAGCATCTCCTGGAGGTCCGCCTGCGGCTCGCCGATCGGCTGGAGGCCGTACTCGGCGTTCAGCGCCTCCACCAGCTCCGGCGTGAGGAACTCCGGGATCGACGGGCCCAGCCGGATATCCTCGACGCCCAGCGACAGCAGCCCCAAAAGCACCGCGACCGCCTTCTGCTCGAACCACGACAGCACGATGCTCACCGGGAGGTCGTTGACGCCGCAGTCGAGTTCCTCCGCGAGGGCAGTGGCGATCCGCACCGTCGAATAGGAGTTGTTACACTGCCCCTGATCGAGGAACCGCGGGATCTCCGTCCCCGGGACCGTCCCGAACTCGAGGTCGTTGAACCGGAACTTCCCGCAGGAGGTCGTCATCACGATGCAGTCTTCGGGGATCGACTTCACGAGCTCGCGGTAGTAGTCACGACCGGGGGTGGGGGCGTCACACCCCGCGACGACGAAGACGTGCCGCAGTTTGCCCGCCTCGATCGCGTCGATGATCTCGTCGGCCAGCTCCAGGACCGGCTGGTGGTGGAAGCCCGTCGTCACTGTGCCGGTCGGCTCCCAGTCGACCGCCGGCAGCGACTTCGCTTTCTCGATCACGGGGGAGAAGTCGCCGTCCTCGATCGAGACGGCCTCCTCGAGCCCGGCGACGCCGGTGGTGAAAAAGCGGTCCTCGTACGCCTCGCGGGTGGGCTGGACACAGTTGCTCGTTCCGACGATCGCGCCCGGGAAGTCGACGAACAGGGTGCGCTGGTCGTGCCAGGCGCCGCCGACGTTCCCCTTCAGGTGGTCGTACTTCGCAAGCTCCGGGTACGCGTGAGCGGGCAGCATCTCCGAGTGGGTGTACACGGACACACCCTCGCCGTCCGACTGTTCGAGCAACTGCTTGAGGTCGTGGAGATCGTGACCCGTGACCAAAATCGCGTTGCCCTCGACGCCGTTCTGAGGAACTTCAGTGGGTTCGGGGACGCCGAGTTCGTTCGTGTGCGCTTCGTCGAGCAGTTCCATCGCGGAGACGGCCGCCTCGCCGACCTCCAGCGCCTGTTCGAGCGTCTCCTCGGGGTCGAAGTTCACGTTCGTCAGCGTCGAGTACAGCGCCTCGTGGACTGCGGCGTCGACCTCCGGATCACGGTAGCCCAGCCGGCGGGCGTGGGTGGCGTACGCCGAGACACCCTTGAGACCGTAGACAGTCAGATCCTGGATCCCCTGGATGTCGGGCTCTTTGCCACACACGCCGCGTGTCGTACAGCCGCCGTCGGGCGTCTGCTCGCACTGATTACAGAACATCGTATTCGAAGGGAAGGGTGTCGACATCAAAACGCCGTCCGAGATTCCTACCGTCGGAGACCGGTTCCCGAACGCGTTCGGCCCGGGTACAAAAACCCCGTGCGACGGAGCCACACACTCACCGGACGTCCGACTGTAGCCCGACCGGTCCGGTGAGTTCCTCGACGAACGCCTCGATCACGGCCCCTTCCGCCCGCTGGAGCGTCTCGCTGCAGGTCGACTTCGCCAGACCGACCTCCTCGGCGAGCTCCGTCAACGAACACTGTCGTGGCGTATCGTAGTAGCCGCGTCCGACCGCGGTCAAAAGCAGATCCCGTTGCGTCTCCGTGAGTAGTTCTTCCGGGCGAGGGTCGTCGCGGATGTACTCGACCTGGTACTCGACGCCGGCGCCGTCGAACTCCCCGAACAACGCGGACAGCCGGTCGGCGGCGCCGCTCACCTCCAGGGTGACCTGTCCGTCGCTGATCCGCACCGGGAAGTCGATCAACACCCCGGACGTCTGGGCCGAGAGCACGAGCATCGGCGTCCTGGTTTCGATCTGGACAGTCACCTGTCCCGTCGACTCGTGGACGGGTTCCGCTTCGAGGATGCCTGGATGGGACTCGATTGCCGGGACGATTTCGTCCGGCTCGTCGGCATAGACGGTGATCAGGGCGATTCCTGAATCCTCCGCGGGGACGGCCGAAAGCACACACACCGTCGCGTCCGGATGTTGCGCCGTCACTTCCGAGACCCACACTCCCTCGGGCATGTCCAGCACGATCCGTGCCCTGCTCATCGCTCTGGGGCCTCTCCGGGCTCTTCGCCACGGGCGGCGGTAGCCCCGGAGCCGTCCTCCCGGTCGACGATCCGTTCTTGCCACTGCTGGACTTTCGCCATCAATTCGACCGGCGGAGTTTCGTTGACGTCCGTTGCTTTCAGTTCCTCGAGCACCTCGTCGGTTCGTTGGGCGTCGCTGTCGTCGGTTCGTTGGGCGTCGCTGTCGTCGGTTCGTTGGGCGTCGCTGTCGTCGGTTCGTTGGGCGTCGCCGTTTGCCGACCTGAACGACCCCGACGAGAGGTCGAACACCGCCTGGACCGGTTCGCCACCCCCCTCGCCGGCCCCGTCGCCGGCCTCCACATCCCCGCCACCGGAGCCGCGCGCCTCGATGGCCTTCTCCTCGCGGAGCCGCCCGAGCACCTCGTCGGCCCGGGAGACGACCGGCTCCGGAACTCCAGCGAGGTCGGCCACGTGGATGCCGTAGGAGCGATCCGTGGGGCCCTCCCGGATCGTCCGGAGGAACGTCACGTCGCCGTCGCGCTCCTCGGCGGCGACGTGGACGTTCTCGACTCGGGGGAGATGCTCGGCGAGCGTCGTCAGCTCGTGGTAGTGGGTCGCAAACAGCGTCTTCGCGCCCACCTCGTTGTGGAGGTACTCGGTGGCCGCCCAGGCGATCGAAATCCCGTCGTAGGTGGCGGTCCCGCGGCCGACTTCGTCGAGTATCACGAGGGAGTCTTCGGTCGCCGAGTGGAGAATGTTCGACAGTTCCTGCATCTCCACCATGAACGTCGATCTACCCTCCGCGAGTTCGTCGAGCGCCCCGACGCGGGTGTAGATGCCGTCGACGACACCGACGGTCGCCTCGCGGGCGGGGACGAAGCTGCCCGCCTGCGCGAGCAGCGCGATCAACGCGGCCTGGCGCATGAACGTCGACTTCCCGCTCATGTTCGGTCCGGTAACCAAAAGGAACCGCCGGCGGTCGTCCATCGCGAGGTCGTTCGGGACGAACTCGGTTGACTGCTCGACGACGGGGTGTCGGCCCGCCTCGATCGACAGCTCGTCGCCGTCGGTGACGGTCGGGCGCGTCCAGCCGTTGACGGCGGCGTGTTCCGCGAGCGCGGCGAGGACGTCAACCCTCGCAAGCGCCCGGCCGACGTCCTGCAGCAGCTCCGCCCGGTCGGCGACGCGTTCCCGGAGCTCGCAGAACAGCTCGTGTTCCAGTTCGCCGCGGGCCTCCTCCAGGCGGAGCACCTCCCGCTCCCGCTCTTCCAGCTCGTCGGTGGTGAACCGCTTGGAGTTCTTCAGCGTCTTCACCTCGCGGTAGTGCGCCGGCACCTGATCGGCGACGGACTTGCCGACCTGGATGTAGTAGCCGTCCGTCTTGTTCCGATCGACGGTGACGTGCGAGAGTCCGTGGCGTTCCCGCTCCCGGTCGGCCAGCCCGTCGAGCCACTCGCGGACCTCCTCGTGACGGTCGATGATTTCGTCGAGTTCCTCGTCGTACCCACGCTGGAACAGCCCGCCCTGCCTGACCGAGTCTGGAGGGTCTTCCGCGAGCGCCGAGGCGAGCTCTTCCCGCGTTCCGCGGACGGTTTCGAGATCGAGCCCGTGAAGCGTCTCGGCGATCGGCGACCCCTCGAGTTCGGTGCCGTCGATCGCCTCGAGCAGCCGGTCGGGAACCGCGAGCGTGTCCCGAACCGAAAGCAGATCGCGGGCGTCGGCGCTCCCGTTTGCCGTCCGGGAGCCGAGCCGCTCCAGGTCGCCAGCCTCGCCGAGGACGTCCCGGACCCGATCCCGCGCGAGCGCTGCCGAGGCGAACGCCTCCAGGGCGTCGAGTCGGCGGTCGATCTCCGCCCGATCACGTCGGGGGCGGGTGAGCCACTCCCGGAGCAGCCGGCGACCGGGGGTCGTCACCGTGTGATCCAGCGTCGCGAACAGCGATCCCTCCCGGCCCCCCTGCATCGTCTCGGTGAGTTCCAGGTTGCGCTGGGTGGTCGCGTCCAGTGCGACGTGGTCGCCGGACTCGTAGGCCTGGAGCCGGGTCATCGCGGCGGTCACACCGGCGCCGGTCGCCTCCGTGTAGCCGACGACGGCGCCGGCCGCCCGGATTGCGAGCTCGGCGTCGAGCCCCACCGTCTCGGGTGTCGACGCCCCGAACTGCTCGCGGACGGCGTGTCGGGCCCGTCCCGTCGCGAACAGCTCGGCGTCCGGCAGCGACAGCGTCGCGTCGGTCTCCTCCCGGATCGCCGACAGCATCGGCTCGTCGGTCCGCACCGACGGCCCGGGAATCACCTCCGCCGGGGCGAACCGGTGCAGCTCCGCGCGGGCGGCGTCCCGATCCTCGACGGCGGTCGCGGTGAACCGACCAGTCGTCACGTCCGCGAACGCGAGCCCGTACGCCGTGTCCGTCCCGTCGTCGTGGTCGCCGGAGGCTGTGCCATCGCGGTCGGCGACGACCGCGGCGAGATACTGCGCGTCCGCGTCGTGGGTGCCGAGAAACGTCCCGGGGGTGACGACTTTCGTGATCTCCCGGGCGTGGCCGCCGCCGTCGGTGTCGTACTGGTCGGCGACGGCGACGCGGTACCCCTTCTCGACCAGCGCCTTCAGGTACGGCGAAAGCTCCGACAGTGGAACGCCCGCCATCGGGTACGACGACCCGTGGGAGGACTTCTGGGAGACCTTCAAGTCGAGCTCCCGACCGACGAGTTCGGCGTCCTCGGCGAAGAACTCGTAGAAGTCGCCACACTGCATCGCCAGCAGGTCCGCGTCGGTCTCCTCTTTCAGCGAGAGGAACTCGCCGACGATCCCGTCAGTCATACCCGTTTGTCGGGCGGGCGGGCGGTAAAACGCTGTGGGTCTGCCGTGGCGCTTCCCCTCGACCTGCCTCGCCGTCGGGAGCTGTCCCCATCTCCCACATTTATGCCCCGCCACGTCGACCCCACTGACATGGCTTTCCACGAGATGGACGTCGACACGATTTGGCTGAACGGAGAGTTCGTGGACTGGGAGGACGCCACGACCCACGTTCTCACCCACGCGCTCCACTACGGGACGGGCGTGTTCGAAGGGGTTCGCTGTTACGACACCGAAAACGGCCCGGCGATATTCCGGTGGGACGAACATCTCGATCGTCTCTACGACTCCGCGAAGCCGTACGAACTCGACATCGGTCACACTCACGAGGAGTTGACGGACGCGACGCTTGAACTCCTCCGTCGAGAGGGGCTCGAGAGCTGTTACATCCGGCCGATCGCGTACTACGGCTACCACTCGCTTGGCGTCTCGCCGGGCGACTGTCCCACCGACGTCGCGATCGCCGCCTGGCCGTGGGGGGCGTATCTCGGCGAGGAGGCGCTCGAAAACGGCGTCGACGTGATGGTCTCCTCCTGGCGAAAGCACGCCTCCTCGCAGATTCCGACGAACGTGAAGACGACCGGGCTGTACGTCAACTCGATGCTCGCCGGCGAGGAGGCTCGGCGGAACGGCTACGTCGAGGCAATCGTGCTCAACAAGGAGGGCAACGTCGCCGAGGGTCCCGGAGAGAACCTCTTTATGGTGAACGACGGCGAGATCTACACCACTGGCCCGGCCCAGAGCATCCTCGAGGGGATCACCCGCGACACGGTGATCACGCTCGCCGAGGAGCGCGGCTACGCGGTCCACGACGAGGCGGTCATCTCCCGGGGACAGCTATACACCGCAGACGAACTGTTCTTCACCGGCTCCGCCGCGGAGGTCACCCCGATCCGGAAGGTTGACAACGTCGAGATCGGCGGCGGCACCCGGGGACCCGTCACCGAGGAGATCCAGCAGGCGTTCTTCGAACTCGTCGAGCGGAAGACCGACGCCCACGACGACTGGTTCACCTACGTCTAGAACACGCCGAACACGAACGCGAGCCCGACGAGTATCAGGACGACCGCAGTCAACGTCGGCAGATACGGCGTGTACTGCTCGATGCGCTCGCGGTGGGTCTGATACCCCGCGATCAAAAGCAGCGTCGGCGCGAGGATCGCCAGGATCACCGCAACCGAGTAGACCAGCATCAACTCGAGACAGAACTCGGTCCCCGCACAGATCGCGAGGATCTGGAGCGGCTCCTCGTGGGCGAACCCCAACAGGAGGGCGGTCATCCCGAGGGTTCGAAGGCCCCCTTCCGCGTGGCTCTCGTCGAAGTGGTCGTGGCTGCCGTTTCCGCCGGGGAGTCGAGCACGGATCCGGCCGAGCAGCCCGGGTTCGTCGTTCTCGTCGTGATCGTGGTCGTGATCGTGATCGTGATCGTGGTCGTGGTGGCCGTGTCCCCCGCTCACGTATTCGTGGATCCCCAGCAGGATCAGCATCGCACCGGCGAGCGGTTTCATGTACGGCCCCTCCGCGAACGCGGCGAACCGGCTCACCGAAAAGTACGCGACCACGAGCGCCACGCTGCTTATCAGGTGGCCGACGCCGAGGACCATCCCGGCGATCGTCCCGCTGATCCACTTGCGCGGGCGATCGAGTGCGTAGGCCGCGGCGATCGGCCAGCCGTGATCCGGCAACACGCCGTGTATTACCCCGAGTGCGACGACGCCGACGACGAGCTCTACGTCCACGTCTGTTGATCACCGGCGACTGGTGAAATGGGTTGTTACTACGCGATTGCCGATCCCGTATTATCCGACGGTCCCGGCGCCGAACCGCGATGGCGAACAGTATATCCTCCTCCGGGACCCAGCCCTCGGACATGCGTACCAGTCTGACGGTTCCCGAGGACCTTCTCGCGGAGTTCGATGAAACCTGGCAGTCGGAGGGGATCGACTCCCGGTCTCGGGCGATTCGGCAGGCGATGTCCGAATACGTCCAGCGGCACCACACGCTGGAGGCTGCAGACGGACGAGTCACCGGCGCGATTGTCACCGACTACGACCACCACGCCGCCGTCGACCGGATGTACGACCTCCAGCACGAGTACGATGACGCCATCATTTCCATCAGTCACGCCCACCAGGGAGACTGGTGTCTGGAGACGCTGTTCGTCGACGGCGACGCCGCCCGGATCAGGGAACTGGTCTATCGACTCAAGAACTTCGACGGCGTTCGGCGCGTCCGAACGATGATGCTTTGAGTTCTCCGGGTTCGCTTTCGGTTGGCTACCGGTCGCCCGGCTCTCCGGATCGCGTTTCGCTTCTGTTGCCGTCGGTGGCGTCACGACCCAGATCGTCCCGCTGCCCGACATCGATCCTGGTCTGAGTTGATCCGTCGGTCGACTCGTCGAGGGCGTCCTCCTCGTCTTCGACGGGGATCTGGTGTGGCGACTCCGCGAAACCCGCAGAGAGGATCCGGGTGAGCGCTTCCTCGGTGGTCTCGCCGGTGTGGTCGATCCGTTCGGGCTCTACTTCGATCACGAATCCGGAGGTGATGTTCGGGGCGGTCGGCATGAACAGCACGACCTTTCCGTCGCGGGTCCGTTTTCCGGTTTTGAAGGCGGTCATCCGGATGCCGGCCCAGGTTTCGAGGTACACCGGCGCCTGGAGGTCCTCCGTTCCCGAGAGGGCGGTTTCCACGGCCAGCTTCGAGGCGTTGTAGACCACTCGCAGAGCGGGCAGCCGGTTCATGAAGTCGTCGATCTGCTCCTCGGCGACGCGACCGAGCGTGGTTCGCATGAAGTACCCCGCCGCGAGGACGACGGTCGTGAACACTGTGAGTGCGATGACGGTCCGCGCAATCGGGACGAGGCTCGCCGGAACGCCGAGGTCGACCAGTTCGATCGTCCCGATGAGGGGGACCGACGCGACGTATCTGTAGATCCACCTGAGCACCACGAGCACAACGAGCAGCGGAACCAGCAGAATCAGGCCGCTCGCGAAGTCGCGCTTCCAGGTGGACATCACCCCAGTTTCGGTTGCCCCGGCATAAGGTACTTTCGAGAGACGACACGTCGGCACGTCCGGCGGTCGCTTCCCGCGGCGTCGAACCGTCGGCGTGGAGTATATACCGCCGGATCGCCTACGGATGGCCGTGACTGTGCGGCCGACGGCACTCGATGGGCCGGTGTTCGGCGTCGACGTGCAAAGCGGCGACATCCGGGGGGATGCACCCTCCTATGCGCTCGTCGTCCTCGAGGAACGCGAGGTCGACGGGGAACGCGAAGAGCGGCTGGACCGCGACGTTGTTTCGTTCCGGAAGCTCTGCCGCCTCATCGATCAGCACGAGCCCACCCGGATCGCCACAGACAACGCCTACGAACTCGCCGAAGACAAGGACGCGCTGGTTCAGTTCCTCCAGTCGCTGCCGGCGGGGACGAAGCTGGTACAGGTGACCGGCGCCCAGCGCCCGGAACCGCTTTCGCGGGTCGCCGACCGCTACGGGGTCCCGTACGGCAAACAGCCGATGGAGGAGGCGGAGGCCGCCGCCCGCCTCGCGGCCGGAAACGTCGGCCACGAGGTGACCGCCTTCACCGACACCACCACCGTCAAGGTCGCCCGCGGTCGCTCGACGGGCAAAGGGGGCTGGAGCGAGGACCGGTACACCCGGCGGATCCACGGCAGCGTCAAAAAACGGGCCCGGGAGGTCGAGTCCGAACTCGAGGACGCCGGCCTGGAGTTCACCCGGGAGGTGACCGAAAAATACGGCGGTTTCTCGAACGCGATCTTCACCGTCGAGGCGCCCCCCGAGGAGATCCCGGTGTCCCGCTCGCGGTCGGGAGACACCCGCGTCGAGATCGAGCGCGAGCGCCGCGACGGTATCGAGTACGAACCGCTCGTCAAGCGCCGGGATCGGGTGATCGTCGGTATCGATCCCGGGACGACCACGGCGGCGGCGATCGTCGACCTGAACGGGGAGCCGCTTTCGGTGTACTCCTCCCGGACCGCCGACGCGGCGACGGTCACGGAGTGGATCGTCGAACGCGGTCGCCCGGCGCTGGTCGCGGCCGACGTGACGCCGATGCCCGAGACGGTCGAGAAGTTCCGCCGGTCGTTCGACGCCGCCGGCTGGACGCCCGACTCCGACCTCCCGATCGACGAGAAGCTCCACCGCACCCGGGAGGCCGCCTACGACAACGACCACGAGCGGGACGCCCTCGCGGCGGCGCTGTTCGCCTTCGACGCCCACGAAGCACAGTTCGAGCGCATCTCGCGGAAGGTTCCCGCCCGCGTCGACACGGACGAGGTGATCGCCCGCGTACTCGCCGAGGAGACGAGCGTCGAGATCGTCCTGGAGGACATGCTCGAAGCGGACGACGACGCCGACGCGGAGTCGGACGCGCCACAGGAACCCGAGCTCACGGAAGAACAACGGGAGATCCGCCGGCTCGAGCGCCAGGTCGAGCGTCTCGAGGACCACGTCGAGGACCTCAGGGAACAGCTCGATGAAAAAGACGAGACGATCGAGGAGTACGAAGAGAAGCTCTCGTCGGCGCGCCGAAAGGAGCGTCGGGAGGCGCGGCGCCACCGGGAGGTCACCCGGCTCGAGCGGAAGGCCGAGCGGCTCGAACGCGAACGCGACGAGGCCCGCGAGGAGGTCGAGGAGCTCGATCGGAAGCTCGATCGGGTCAAGACGCTGTGGAAACTGGACCACGACGACTTCTCCGACGTCGCCGAGGGGCGCGGGCTGGTGTCGGTGAAGGTGCTCGACCAGTTCACCAAAGGCGAGATCGACCGCGTCAAATCCGAGTACGGGCTGGTGCCCGACGACGTCGTCTACCTCCGGGACGCGTCGGGTGCGGGCCGGACGACTGCGGAGCTGCTCGCGGAGACGGAGCCGCGTGTCGTCCTCAAGGAGGGCGGGCTCTCGGAGATCGCCGACGCGATCCTTTTCGACCGGGAGATCCCCGTCGCGCCCGCCGACGACGTGACGATCCAGGAGGTCGACGAGCTGGCGGTCGCCCGCGAGCGGGACGTCGAAGATGCGATCGACGACTGGCACGAGCGGGCGACCGACCGGCGACGACGGCAGAAGGCGGAGATGGTCGACCGGCTCATCAGCGAACACCGCGCGGAAAACGGTGGCCCCTAGGTTTCGGTTCCCGAAATCGTCTTCCGAAGCTTAGCGTTCGGGTCCGGAGCCGTCCTCGGTTTCGTTTTGTGTCTCCTCGAGATGGCTCCGAATCTCCCTCACGAGATCGTACTGCGGGCTCACGCCGCCGAGCACGAACAGCGCGTAGTAGCGCAGATACGTCTGCACGGGCACCGCCACGAGAACGGTTCCGACGACCACGATCGCCAGCACGCCCACTGAAAAGAACCCGAACGCGAGCAGTTCGACGACCTGGACCGCGAGTACTTCGAACAGCACGAACCCGACCAGCAGGAACACCACGAGCAGGGGGATCCCAACGAGGATGGCGACCGCAAGATAGCCCACAGCGAGGACCACGCCAGCGAGCAAGCCGAGCACGATCCTCGCGAGCAGGTACAGCCCGTATTCGCGGAGTTCCCCCCGGAGTTCCGGCCAGAACTCCTTCCAGGCGTCGACGAGTCCACTGTCGCTCGCGATCATCACGGGGACGACGAAGTCGGTCGTGAGCCGGTTGGCGAGCCAGAGGACGACGCCGACGACGAACAGTGCCGGGAGGAACACAAGCAGGAGCAGGACGCCGGCGGTCCCGAACGCGGCGGGCAAAAGCGCCACGAACAGCGCGCTGGCGAGTGCGAACAGGCCGACGACCAGCCGGAAGGCGAAAAGCGAGACTCCCGGCGAGGCGGCCTGGGCGATCCGGCTCCACAGCCGGGCGTCTGCAGTCCGGAGTTGCTCGACGAAGACAAACTCGAACAGTGCCCCGAGATACAACGACACCAGCCCGCCGACCAGAATCACTGTCCCTACGACGACGAATTCCGGGGTCCCGAGCGCGGGGAGGAGCCCACCGGGGCCGACGATCGGCCCCGGGAGATCGACCCCTCCGGTGCCGACGTTGTAGTTGAGGTCGAACCCCGTGGTGCCGCCGACGAAGAACGCGGCCACAGCGAGGGCGAACCACCGGCGCAGCGAACGGGGCAACAGCAGGCGTTTTGTAGCGGCAAACGCGTCCCGGAGGGACTCGGTAACGTGGGACATGTGAGAGCGATTCGTCGCGTGCACCTATAAAAGTCGACTCGCAGCGAAGGACCGCACTCGATCCGTCGGTGGCCTCTCGTAGCGTTCAAACGCCTCCGGCGTCTACTCGCCCCCGATGGACGCGGCCGGGGTTCGGGATCGGGCCGGGGAGCTTCCGCGGGAGCCGGGGGTCTACCAGTTCCAGGCGGGCGACGCCGTCCTGTACGTGGGCAAGGCAGTCGACCTCCGGGATCGGGTCGCCTCCTACGCCGATCCCCGAAGCCGGCGGGTCCGCCGGATGGTCGAGTCCGCCGACGCGATCGACTTTGCCGTCACAGACACAGAGACCCAGGCGCTGTTGCTCGAGGCGAACCTCATAAAGCGTCACGCCCCGCGGTACAACGTCCGCCTGAAGGACGACAAGTCCTACCCGCTGGTTCAGTTCACCGACCACCCCATCCCCCGGATCGAGATCACCCGCGATCCCGCGGATTCCGCGACCGTCTTCGGTCCGTTCACCGACAAGGGTGACGTCGAGACTGTCGTGAAGGCGATCCGAGAGACGTACGGCCTGCGCGGCTGCTCGGACCACAAGTACCGGGGGCGGGACCGACCGTGTCTCGACTACGAGATGGGGCTGTGTTCCGCGCCGTGTACCGGAGAGATCGACGCTGCGTCCTATCGGGAGGACGTCGAGAGCGCTGTGCGGTTTTTCGAGGGGGAGGCCGGCGTTCTCGCGGACCCGATCCGCCGGGAGATGGACGCCGCCGCCCAGGAGGCGGCCTTCGAGCGCGCCGCCCACCTCCGGGATCGGCTCTCCGTCGTCGAGGCGTTCCACGGCGGCGGGGGCGAGGCCGTCCAGTCGGGAACGGACGCCGGGGAACAGCACGTCGACGTGCTGGGAGTCGCCCTCGAGGGAACGACCGCGACGGTCGCCCGGCTCCACAGCGATCGCGGCCAGCTCGTCGACCGGTCACGTCACCGGCTGGACGTCCCCGAGTCGTCGGAGGGAGCGGAAGCGGGAGCGACCACCGACGGGGACCCGCCGGAGGCGAGCCGGAGCGCGGACGTGCTTGCGGCGTTTCTGACCCAGTATTACGCCGAGCGGGAGCTCCCCGACGCCGTGTTGCTTCCGGAGCGACCGTCGGATTCCGAGGTCCGGGAGTGGCTGGAGGCCGCCGGCGTCGCGGTCAGGGTCCCGGGCGCCGGTCGGGAGGCGAAGCTGATCGATCTCGCCTTGAAAAACGCCAGAAAAGGCCCCGAACGCGGCGACGAGCTCGGTATTCTGGCGGACGCGCTCGGAATCGACCGCCCCGAACGGATCGAGGGGTTCGACGTGAGCCACGCCGGGGGTCGTGCCGCCGTCGGCTCGAACGTCCGGTTCGTCGACGGGAGCGCAGAGAAGTCGGGCTACAGACGGAAGCGGCTCTCGGACCGCAACGACGACTACGCCAACATGCGCGAGCTGGTTTCCTGGCGGGCGACCCGGGCGCTCGAGGGGCGCGACGACCGGTCGGATCCGGACCTCCTTTTGATCGACGGCGGCGACGGCCAGCTCGGCGCCGCCCTCGACGCCCTCGAGGCGACCGGCTGGGAGGTCCCGGCGATCGCGCTCGCCAAGGAGTCCGAACTCGTAATCACCCCCGAGAGAACCTACGACTGGCCCGACGACGCTCCCCACCTGCACGTGCTCCAACGCGTGCGAGACGAGGCCCACCGGTTTGCGGTGCAGTATCATCAGACGCTCCGGGACGACGTCTCTACCGCACTCGACGGAGTGCCGGGGGTCGGCCCGGAGCGCAGAAAGCGGCTGTTGCGCCGATTCGGCAGCGTCGAGAACGTGCGTGCAGCCTCCCGGGACGATCTGCTCGACGTCCCCGGCGTCGGCGACCGGACGGCCGACGCGATCGAAGAACGGCTGTGATGCCCGAAGGAACTGCAGAGAAACCGTCCTCAGCGGTCCGTTTCAGGCGATCTCGGCGTACTGATCCGAGAGCTTCTCGGCGGCCTCGTCCATCAGCTCCCGCTCGTAGTCGTCGAGCTCCCACTCGATGACCTCCTCGACGCCGCCGGCACCCAACTTCGCCGGGACGCCGAAGGCGGTGTCCTCGTAGCCGAACTCGCCGTCGAGCACCATCGAGCACGGCAGCACCTCGCCGGTGTCTTCCAGAATCGCCTCGACGGTATGTGCGACGCCGGTTGCGGGCCCCCACTGCGTGGCGCCCTTGCGTTCGATGACGTCCATCGCAGACTCCTGGAGGTCCGCGAGGATCTCTTCTTTCTCGTCGGCGTCGAACGCGGGGTCGCGACCGTTCACTCGCACCTTCGAGAAGACCGGCACCTGCGCGTCGCCGTGTTCGCCGAGGATCGTCGCCTCGACGTTTCTCACGGGTGCATCGAACCGCTCGCCGAGCACGTACCGGAAGCGAGCGGAGTCGAGGCGACCGCCGAAGCCGATCACGGCATGACGGTCGCGGTCGCCCGTCTCGTAGAGATGTCGGTTGAGCAGGTCCACCGGGTTCGACGTCGTGACGGTGACGAAGTCGTCGTTGTGCTCGGCGAGCGAGGAGCCGATGTCCTCCATGATCGGCGCGTTGTCGCCCGCGAGGTCGATGCGGGTCTGGCCGGGCTGGCGCGGGATGCCCGCGGTGATGACGACGACGTCCGAGCCGGCGGTGTCCGAATAGTCCCCCTGTCGGACGCGCGTGTTGGAATCGTAGGCGATCCCGTGGTTCGTGTCGGCGGCCTGGCCGACTGTCTCCGGCTCCTTGTCCGGGATGTCGACGAACACGAGCTCGTCGGCGACGTCCCGCAGCGCGAGGTTGTATCCCGCGGCGGCTCCGACGGTTCCGGCGGCTCCGATGATGCTAACTTTCGTCATACCACGTAAAACGGCACCGGGGTGGCAGGTAATCGTTTCGGATACGACGCGAGAGATCCTCAGACGCCGAAAAGTGAATCGACATGTGTCGAAAAATCGTGTTTTCAGCGTCGGTCACGGCTGCGGTGGCTCCCCGTCGTAGGCGTCGTGGTCGGCGTAGAAGTTCAGCATCGCGAACTTGAGCTTCCCCGGCTGGAGGTCGAGCAGTTCTTCCCGTTCCTCGGGTGGGAACGTCCCGCGCACGGAGTACTTCCCCATGTCGGCGTCGGTGTACCGTTTGTCGATCAGTACCCGGACGCCGAAGTCGGCCGGCGATCGGATCACCCGCCCGATCGCCTGTCGGGTCTTTCGGATCGTCGGGATCTCGACGGCGTAGCGCCAGCCGGGGTCGTCGACGGCCGCGTCGGCGTACGCGTTGTCGTAGGCGTCCTGGACGGCCTCCATCCGCTCGGACAGCTGGGGATACGGAACCCCGACCACTACGACCGTTCGGGCGTCGCTGTCGTCGAAGCTCACCCCCTCGGTGAGCGTTCCCCACAGGGAGGTAAACAGGGCGGCGTCGCCGTTTTCGACGAACTCCTGCCGGAGCTGTTCTGTCGGCGTTCCCGCCTCGTCGAGTCGGAGATCTCCCAGATCCCCGCCCGCGTACTGCCCGATCCCGTCGCCCCCGCCCAGCAGTTCGTAGTACCTGGTTGCCTCCCTGTAGGAGGGGAAAAACAACAGGGTGTTTCCGGGGGTAAACCGGATCGCGTCCCGGAGGGTTTCGGCGATCGTCTCCTGTGTCTCGGGGTCGTCGCGGGCCGAGGAGAACAGCGGCGGCGTCTCGACGGCGTAAGTTCGCCGGTTCTTTTCGGGATACGCCAGCCCGAACGACATCGTCGCCGGGTTCTCCAGGCCGAGCACGTCGCTCGTCACGCCGAACGGGCGCAGCGTCGCCGACAGCAACACGGAGGCGGCGACCTCCTCGAAGAGCCCGCCGGTCACCTGCCGCGGGATGCAGGTGTAAAGCTCCGCGCGGCCGTACACCTCGTCGGTGCCCGCGTCCCGGCGCACGCCGACGAGGGGGTACTGGCCCAGCTCGGAGCGCTCGTCCATCCACGCCGAGACGAACGTCGCCGCCTGGAGCGTCCCGGATTCCTTTCGGGTGGTCGCGTCCCCGCTTTTGTACGACTCCGCGTACTCCTCGTCGAGTCGTTTGCCGACCTGGACGGCGAGTTGTAGCTCTGCGTCGATGCCGCGTCCCTCGTAGCGGTCGAGAAACGACAGCGTGAGCTCGTCGGCGCGGTCGTCGTTGGCGATCGGAACGTCCTCCCAGTGGTCGCCGATCCGTTCGCGGTCGCCGAACCCCAGTTCCTCCTCGTATGTCTCGACCAGTGCGTCGTGGAACGCCGAGAGGACGTTCCGGGCCGCGTCCGCCCGCGGATCGTCCTCCAGCTCATCGAGCTCCTCCAGCGCACTGGCGAGAGTGTTCTCGGTGAGTGTCCGGGTGGCGTAATCCCGGGCGGCCGACTCGACGTTGTGCGCCTCGTCGAACACTGCGATCACCTCCTCGGGGTCGCGGCCGAGCCACCGGAAGAACTGCTCGCGGATCGTCGGATCCAGCAGGTGGTGGTAGTTACAGACGACCAGATCGACCTCCTCCATCCCTTCCTTCAGGAGTTCGTACCCACAGAGCCCGCGCTCGTCGGCGTACTCGTAGATCTCTTCGGGGCGGCGCACGTCGTCGAACAGCCACGCGAAGAACTCGTCGGTGTCGGCGGTGAGATTGTCGTAGTAGTACTCGCAGGTGTTCCCCTCCTGTAGCGACTCGACGCGGTCGTCCAGCGAGTCGATCCCCTCGACGACGTCCTCGCGCGCCTCCGCGGCCGCCGCGTCCCCGTCCTGGGCCCGATCGAGCAGCTCCCGCTGGCGGGCGGCGAGCTCGCTCCGGTCGCGTTCGGCGTCGACGAGCGACCGGGTCGTGTCCCGGAGGGTCTGGCACTCCTGGTAGTCGACGTCGATGTGACACATCGACGACTTCCCTTTGAATACGACCGCCCGTATCGGCTCCGTGGCTGTGATCGCGCGGGCGTCCTCGACGAACTGTCGCATCTGCTGGTGGACGTTCGTCGTGATGACGACCGTCCGGTCCTCCTCGCGGGCGTGCTCGAGAGCCGGAACCAGCGCCGACAGGGTCTTGCCGGTTCCGGGCGCTCCCTCGAAGAGGACGTCCTGGCCGCGGGCCAACGCGTTGGCGATCCGGTCCATCGCCTCCCGCTGGTTGGGATAGGGATCCTCGTACGGGAAGAACCGCAGGTATTCCGGCGCTGTCACTACTGGAGAGTCTCTCCTCACCCAAGTAAAACGTACGGGCGAAACGGGGGATCAGATGCCCTTCGACCGACTTAATATTTAAAACTATCTCCCGCGTGTGGTGGATCTGCCCCGCCGAGATACCGCTTTTCACCTTCAGGATGTCTTCGTACCCATGGCAACGGAAACAGCGACTGCGACCGGAACGAGTACCGATTACAGCACGTGGAAAACCGGAGTCGTCGGCGGCCTCGTCGGCGGCGTCGTCTTCGGAGCGATGATGTCGATGATGATGCCGGCCGTGATGGAGGGAGCGATCCCCGGCATGTACGGGCTCTCGGGCGGGCTGGCGGGATGGTTCATTCACATGAGTCACTCGGCGGTGCTGGGCGTGGTGTTCGCGGCGATTGCGGAGGCGAAGCCAACGATCGCAGCAAGCACCGGATCGAGCGTCGGGGCGGGCGTGGTCTACGGGATCGTCCTGTGGGCGGTGCTGGCCGTGATCGTGATGC
The DNA here is from genome assembly GCF_031432225.1 of Halalkaliarchaeum sp. AArc-GB. NCBI lineage: Archaea > Methanobacteriati > Methanobacteriota > Halobacteria > Halobacteriales > Haloferacaceae > Halalkaliarchaeum > Halalkaliarchaeum sp. AArc-GB. The sequence continues at coordinate 34,173 of NZ_JAVKGM010000006.1, forward strand.
CGATCTGGGTCGGTGCGGTGACTCCCGCGGAGCCGCCGTTCCCGAACCTGAACTTCCAGAGCCTCGTGGGTCACGTCGCCTACGGCGCATTGCTGGGCGGCGTTTACGCGGCACTGCGTGAGTGACGCCCTGCCGTTCGGGTCCATTTTTTTGGCGGATCGTTCCGATGACGGTTGTCTGACGCATCGGTGACGTTAATACCTCCGGAGTACCTAGGCGGGCTAACATGGAAGAGAGCATCTCGGGGTTCAAAGTGACCGGCGACTGGGGCGAAGTCGTCGAACACGGCGAGCGGATCACCCGCGCACTCCGGGAGAACGGTTGCGACGGACAGGCGTTCGAGGAGTGGGACGAGTGGCGCCCCAAGGTCCACGAGCGGCTCCGGGAGGACGTAAGCGAAAAGACCGCAGAGCAGGCCTCCATCGACGAGGGGGAAGGGGAAAAGGCCGGGAAGGCGGCCGGGGAAGACATCCAGACCGCCGGCGAGAAGCTCTCGGAGTCGTACGAACGGGTCGAGGAGGGTGACGACCAGGGGGCGATCGAGCGCTGGAGCGAGTCGATCGACTACGTCGCCCGTGCGGCCGACTCCGCCGGCCGGAAGGCGATCCGGACCGTCGAGGACACGGTGTATCAGAAGGTGATGACGCAGCTTGCACCGTACTACTTCGATAACGAACTCGTCTCGGCGAACATCCAGCGGACCACCCGCGGGAACGGCGAGAAGTTCGTCTTCGAGGTGAACGTCAACGACGACGAGCTCAAAGACGAGGTGAGCGAGAAGCTCTCGGAGTACGAAACCGAAATCGATCGGTGGCACGTCGCCACCGAAAAGGAGACGTCGGTCGCCGAGGCGGTCGAAGGCGTCGAACCGCCCGAGGAGTCCGAGGAGCCGGAGCCGACCACGAACTAGCGGTTCGGACATGCCCGTCGAACGCTCGCTGTTTTTTTCGCGGGTCAACACTCAAGGGACTGTCTTCCGAGCGGTAGGGTGTAATGTACCCACGACTAAAGTCATGGACTTTCTCCCGCGAGGGGTTTCGGCCCACAATTCGGCAACTCGTAGGCGGGCTACACGCCAGCAGTTCCCCGTGTGGAATTACTCTATTCCACGGGCGGGTACTCCCGAGCGGGGGTTTGTCTCCCGCCGAGGTACTGGGGTATGGAAGCCCACTCTCCAACGTGGAGGGGCTGGCTCACACCGCTTTAATTCTCGGTGGACTCGAACGCGGGTGTTTCGCGGGCGGGGTACCCCGCCTCGGAGGGACAACGACATCGTCCCCGAGTTTCGGTTCATCGCCGGGACGGTCTGTCCGGGGCCGCATTACGCCGGCCCGTACTGGGAGACACATTTGGCCTCCCAGCACTACTATGGCAGACGTTCACTCGGGCGATAAACGTAATGATTCGAAACCAGCCGACCGAAGCGCGGTGGTCGGCCGCGCCCCCGGCGCGCTCCTCCCACGACTGAAGTCGTGGGTTTCCGCGCTGTTCCAACTATGAACGACCTCCCCGACGAGGACGACGCGATCGTTCGGGTGGACGCCGGCGAGTTGACCGCCGACGAGATCATCGACGCGCTCGAGTCCGGCTCCCGCGTGATCGTGACGGTCGACCTGTTCGGCAGCACGACCGACATCGCCCTGCGACACGACGGCGAGGTGTATTACTGTGACACGCCCACCAGGCTCCACAAACACCGGCTGGAGTCGGAGATGCGCTCGTGTATCGAACGAATGGGGTACGGAAAAACGGACGACGGGTGACCGATCTGCGGCCGGCGCACCCGACGGTAAGCCTCTCCCCGACAAGGAAGCTTAACGTCTCCACGGCCACACTCTTGCGACATGAGTACTGACAGCGACGTCGATGCGACCCTGAGCCCGGGGGAAATCGACTTCCAGCACGTCCTGTCGTGCGTGTTCGGGATCCAGGACCACGAGAGCCGGACGTATCTCGTGTTGCGATCGAACCCGGGAAGCACCGTCTCGGAACTCGCGGACGCGCTGGAGCGCGACCGGAGCAACGTCAACCGGTCGCTGACCGCGCTGATGGAGAAGGGGTTCGTCGAACGCCAGCGTCGGCTGCTCGACTCCGGCGGGTACATCTACCAGTACACCGCGATCCCGCTTCCCGAGGCCAGAGCGTTGCTCCACGAGACGCTCGAGGAGTGGGTGAAGAAGGTTCACGACCGGATCGACGAGTTCGGAACGGAGGGTCGGCCGTGAGTCGGAACTCCGCCGACGACGAGGTGGATTCCACCGCCCTCGCGCTCGACGCGCCCGCGCCGGCGGTCCCCGACGACGCCGACGAGGGCGTCTGGCTCGGCTGCATCGACTGCGGGGAGACGTACCCGCCGTTCGAGTCGGTCCGGTACACCTGCGACTGCGGCGGCCTGCTCGAGGTCCGGTACGCCGAGCCCGCCGGGTTCGACGAGTTCGGTCCCGACGGCCACTCGGGCGCCCCCCAGCGGGGCGTCTGGCGGTACGCCGCGGCGCTGCCGTTCGCGGAGGGCGTCTCGCTGCCGGAGGGGGATACCCCGCTACACCGGGTTCCGAGGCTCGAGGACGACGTCGGGGTGGCGTCGCTGCGGATCAAACACGAGGGGATGAACCCGACCGGCTCGTTCAAGGACCGCGGGATGACCGTCGGCGTGATGGCCGCCCGGCGGCTCGGCGTCGGCCGGCTCGCGTGCGCCTCGACGGGCAACACCAGCGCCGCGCTCGCGGCGTACGGCGGGCGGGCGGGCATGGAGACGCTCGTCCTTCTGCCCGCCGGCAAGGTCGCCGCCGGAAAGGTCGCCCAGGCCGCCCTCCACGGCGCGCGGATCCTCGAGGTCGACGGCAACTTCGACGCCTGCCTCGACATCGTCCAGGAGCTGGCCGAACGCGGGGAGGCGTACCTGCTCAACTCGCTGAACCCGTTCCGGCTCGAGGGCCAGAAGACGATCGGGTTCGAGATCCTCGAGGCGCACCGGGAGGACTACGGGACGTTCCCCGACCGGATCGTGCTCCCGGTGGGCAACGCCGGCAACACCGCGGCGCTTTATAAGGCGTTCAGGGAACTCGTCCAGGCGGGGAATCTGGAGCCCGAGGAGGTGCCCGCGCTTACGGGCGTTCAGGCGTCGGGCGCCGCCCCGATGGTCGAGGCGATCGAGGAGGGCACAGAGGAGATCCGGCGCTGGGAGGAGGTCGAGACGATCGCGACGGCGATCCGGATCGGCAACCCGGTCAACGCGCCCAAGGCGCTGCCCGGGATCCGCAACACGGGCGGCACTGCCGTCGCCGTCGAGGACGAGGAGATCACCGCCGCCCAGCGCGACCTCGCGGGGGAGGGCGTCGGCGTCGAACCCGCCTCCGCCGCCTCGGTTGCGGGGCTCCGGAAGCTCCGCGAACGGGGCGTCGTCGACGACGACGAGCGCGTCGTCTGTCTCACCACCGGCCACCTGCTGAAGGACCCCGACGCGGCCTACGAAGCGGGGAACGACCCCGAACCGGTGCCGAACGACGCCGACGCGGTGCTCGCACACTTGCGGGAGTGACGCCGTCACCGATCGGCGAGGTGATTGTTACGTAGATCGGGGGCCCGCTCGGCTGTCTTTATCGGGGGTCGTGGGTCAACACGAGGAGTTCCCCGTCGGTCCTGGCCAGGCAGATCGGCCCGTTCGGCGCGCTGTTGAACGTCACCGTCGGATCCTCGCTCACGAACAGTCGATCGAAGGCCCGACCGCAGGCCGGACACGCGTACTCGTCGTCGGGATTCGACAGGTGCCAGGAATCGGCCCCCTGCGTCAGCACTTTCAGACCGTCGCGGTGGGCGTGGACGTCGAAGCAGTCGTCGATGTCGAGCGGTTGCACGTCGGGTGAGGGCGGGTTGCGGGGCTACTTAAGAGTGGCAGATCACGGTCTCGCTTCCGGCGCGGCGATCGCGGTGAACCCGCGTTCGAAGTCCGCCCGGAGGTCCCGGACGTCCTCGATGCCCACCGACACCCGGATCAGCGAGTCGGAGATCCCGACCTCGGCCCGGCGGTCGGGCCCCAGCGGCTCGTGTGTCATCGTCGCTGGATGTTCGATCAGCGTCTCGACCCCGCCGAGGCTCACTGCCAGCGTCATCGTCTCCACTGCCTCGAGGAACGCCTTCGCGTCCCACAGGTCGCCCTCGAGTTCGAACGACAGCACGCCGCCGTAGCCGTCCATCTGTCGGCTCGCCAGTTCGTGTTGCGGGTGGCTCTCCAGTCCGGGGTAATACACCTCCTGCACTCGATCGTGCGCCTCGAGGTACTCCGCCAGCGCCAGGGCGTTCTCCTCGTGTTGTCGCATCCGCACGCCGAGCGTCTTGAGTCCCCGGGCGAGCAGGTAGCTGTCGAACGGCGCGAGGCCGTTCCCGAGTGCGACCTGCTGACGGAAGCCCAGTGCTTCTGCAACCTCGGGGTCGTCGGTGACGACGGCGCCGCCGATCCCGTCGCTGTGGCCGTTGAGGTACTTCGTGGTGCTGTGGGCGACCAGGTCGGCGCCCAGATCGAGGGGCCGCTGGAAGTACGGGCTCGCGAAGGTGTTGTCCACGCCGAAGACGGCCCCGTGTTCCGCTGCGATTTGGGCGATCGCTTCGACGTCACACAGGTGGATCAGCGGGTTCGTCGGCGTTTCCATCCACACCATCGCCGTGTCGTCGCCGACCGCGCTCTGAACCGTCTCGAGGTCGGTCGCGTCGACGAACTCGACGTCGACGTCGAGCTGGTCGTCGAACAGCGCCTCGAACATCCGGCGCGTCCCCGCATACAGGTCGTCGAACGCCACCAGGTGATCCCCCGGCTCGACGACCGAAAGCACCGCCGTGGCGATCGCGGCGGTCCCCGAGGAGAACGCAAAGCCCATCTCACCGCCCTCGAGCGTGGCGAGCTGGTTCTCCACGGCGTGTCGCGTCGGGTTCGACAGCCGACCGTAGAGGAACTCCCCCGCCGACGGATCGACGTCCTCCAGGCGCAGCTCCGGATCGATCCCCGGCAGCTCGTAGGTCGACGACAGGTGGATCGGCGGCACCACGTCGCCGGCCGGCGACTCGGATCCGTCCAGCACGGCCCGGGTGTCGAATCGGGGTGTGGTATCCATACGCGAACGTTTGCCGCCCCGCCGCTAATACGTTTTCAATGCTTACTCATCTGAAATAAATGTATTATATCCAGGAGTAATCAGATGGGCGGGGAACTGCGGGGAGGCGGCGCGCGAACATGTATCTCAGGAAACGTTTATTCCTGTGGTGTGTGATTCATTCTACATGATCCCCGCGTTCACACTCCGGAGTCGTCAGGCACTAGTCATCCTGCTCGTTTTCGCGCTGCTACTCCCTGCCGGGGTCGGCACGGTCGCCGGGCAGTCATTTCAGGGAGCAGCCGGCACCGTGGTTGTCGAGGAGGGGACTACCTACGAGCAGGTCGACGGGGTCGCCGGCGCCATCGTCGTCCGGGGGACGGTTACCGGCGACGTCACCGGTGCGGCCGGGACGATCCACGTCACCGAGACCGGTGTCGTCGAGGGGAACCTCGAGGCCGCAGCCGGAACCGTCAGGATCGACGGCACGGTCGAGGGGAACGTCGACGTCGGCGCGGGCACGGTCGAGGTCGGAGAGACGGCTCGTATCGGCGGGAGCCTCCAGACGGGTGCGGGGTACGTCTCGATCGACGGGACGGTCGACGGCGACGTGCGCGCCGGCGCCGAGACGATCGCTGTCGGCCCGAACGCGGTCGTCGGCGGGGAGTTCCGGTACGACGCCGCGAACTTCGAGCGCCATCCCGACGCCACGATCGAGGGCGACGTGATCCGCGATCGGGGACTGAGCGGCGACTTCGGACCCGGCTTCGGCGTCGGCTTCGAGGGGATCCAGATCCCCACGTGGGCGAGCGTAATCTACGGGTTCCTCGCGAACCTCCTTTTGGGCGCGCTGCTTCTGTTCGCGTTCCCGCGGTTCTCGACGGGCGTCGCCGACCGCGTCGCGAGGGAACCGCTGAAGTCCGGCGGCGTCGGCCTGCTGACGCTTGTGGCCGTTCCGATCGCGCTCGTGATCCTCCTGTTGACGATCGTGGGGATCCCGCTTGCGATCGTGGGTGCGATCGCGTTCACGTTCGCCATCTGGATCGGCGTCGTCTACGGCCAGTACGCCGTCGGGGCCTGGCTCCTCGGGAATGCGGGGGTGGACAACCGGTGGCTCGCGCTCCTGGTGGGCCTTTTCGGGTTCGCCCTGCTGGGGGCGGTGCCGTACCTCGGCGGCCTGCTTTCGTTCGCGGCGTTCCTGCTGGGCTTCGGTGCCTTCGCGCTGGGACTCCGTGGCTCCTACCGGTCGCGCCGAGACGAAGGGGAGCCGGGCGGCCGGCAGGCGACTCTCGAGGAAGCCACGGGGGGTTCCTAACTCCCGGGATCGCTCCCGTCGCTTTTTGACAGTTCCCGCCGACGCTCCGCGTGATGACCGAGTACTCCCTCCCGGAGCCCGGTTCCGACGGGCTCTCGGAACTCGAACGGACGATCGGCGCACGGAAGAGCAGGCGGTCGTTCGCGGACGAGCCGGTGGGCATCGAGACGGTCGCCACCTTGCTGTGGTCCGTCCAGGGGTTGACACACGAGCGCGACGCCGTGGCGATGCGGGCGTCGCCGAGCGCCGGCGCGACGTTCCCGATGGTGGCGTTCCTCTCGGTCGCGCCCGGCGGTTGTGACGACCTCGAGGCGGGGTTGTACCGGTACGTGCCCGACGAACACCGGCTGGATCCCGCGATCGAGGAGTCGATCCACGAGGACCTCACGGCGGCGGCACTGGACCAGGCAGTGGTTCGCGGCGCACCCGCCACGATCGCGCTCGCGGCCGACTACGATCGAACGACCCGACAGTACCCCGATCACGGCGACCGGTACGTTCACATGGAGGCGGGTCACGCCGCCCAGAACGCCCTGCTCGTCTGCGAGTCGCGAGGGCTGAACGCCTGTCCGGTCGGGGCGTTCGACGACGCGGAGCTGACGGAGACGCTCGCGCTGCCGGACGAGCTGGATCCGCTGTATCTTGTCCCGTTCGGCGAACCGGCGGACGACGAGTAGCGGTCAGATCGGGAATGGCGGCAGGGGAGAACACGGCGATGGGGAGCGGGTGGACGCGGTGACGTTTTAAGGGCCTACCGGGTCCACCGAGGTGATATTTATAGTGGGCGCTCACTTCTCGAGGCCGACGCGGGTCATCTCACCCCACGACGTATCGCCCCGCAGGAACTGGAGCAGCCCTTTCCACGCCACCACCGCCTTCCACTGGCGAAAGAGCACGTTTTCGACGACCCCGTAGAACATGATCCCCGCGATGTCCCGCGGACGGACGTATCGACGGAACCCGTACACTTCGCTGAACGCGCTGAGCCAGGACAACAGGGTCCCGAGGCCGACGGCAATGGCGACGAACAGGAGGAAGAACGGCACGTTGAGTAGGCCGAGTACGAACGCGATCGGAACGAGAAGATACCCCGCTCCCTCGATCAGGGGACCGAGCGCTTCGACGAGAACGAAGAAGGGCAGCGCAACGAGCCCGATAGCACCGTACTTGCGTCGGCCGATCATCCCGCGGTGTAAAATCAGGGATTCGAGCAGGCCCCGATACCACCGGCTCCGCTGTCGTCCCAGCACCCGCACGGATTCCGGCACCTCGGTCCACACGACGGCGTCCGGGACGAACTCCACGCGGTACCCCTCGCCCAGCTCCCCGAAGTGACTGTGCAACCGGACGATTAGCTCCATGTCTTCGGTGATGGTATCGGTCGAGTATCCGCCTATCTCCCGGACCGCGTTCGTCCGGAAGAGCCCGAAGGCGCCCGAGATGATGAGCAGACTCTTCATCACGCTCAACCCGATCCGTCCGGCGAGGAACGCGCGGATGTACTCCATCGTCTGGAGGTTGACTAACGCGGAGTTCGAGAGCCGGATCCGCTCGACGACTCCGTCGCGGATCGTACAGCCATTGGCGACCCTGACCGTGCCGCCGGTGGCGATCATCCGCTCGGGGTCACGCAGGAACGGACGGACGATTTCGATGAGTCCGCTTTGCTCGATCACCGTATCGGCATCGATGGCGCAAAACAGCGGCTGGTCGGTGAAGAACACGCCGGCGTTGAGCGCGTCCGCCTTCCCGCCGTTCTCCTTGTCGATGAGGACCAGGTCGGCGTCCGACGCGCGGTACACGCCGCGTACCGGTTCGCAGGGGATGTCTAGCGGATAGTCGGCGTCGACGCGCTCGAGATCGAACGCCTCCTGCAGCCGGTCCACCGTGTCGTCCGAGGAGCCGTCGTTGACGGCGACGACCTCGAAGTCGGGATACTCCACGCTCAGTAGCGATCTGACGCTCGACGCGATGACGGGGCCTTCGTTGTACGCCGGGAGGACGATCGCGATTCCGGGGATCATCGGACTCTCGTGGATGTCGTACGCCGGATCGACGCTTCGATCGCGGCGGTTCCGCCGGATGCCGAAAAGCGCCGCCGTCTGGATCAGCAGATAGCTGCCGTTGATCAGCAGGAAGTAGCCGACGAAGAACCACGCTGTCGCCGCGACGATCGCGTCTACGACCACGCTGATCCCCTCCTCGAGGTCAGGCCCATGCGGCGGAAACACCCCAGACACGCCGGCGTCGACCCACGGCCTCGTCGGCGCGAACCCAATCGACGAACGGTTCCAGTTCGGGAGAGGGCTCCGGGAGCTCCGTCCGCGAATGCGACCTGAACGCCCTGACGAGCGCGAGCCGATCCGCGCCCGCTGCCGTCGTGAGCGCCCGGTGGAGCCACTCCCCGGACCGGTCAGTGTTCCAGGACGCGAGCAGCAGATAGGTGTCGTGGCGAACGGCGGCGTCGGGGTCGGCCAGTAACGCGCCGATATCGATCTCGGCGTGAATCTCCTCGCGCCACCCGTGACGCTCGAGGACGCCGATCGCGGCCGCACGGACGCGCGGCGACTCGTGTTCCAGCAGTCGAGGGAGCCAGCCGAGTTCGTCCCTGGGGTTCGCGATGGTACAGTGTCGAAGCGCGATCAACACCTGGACGAGCAACCGCGGGGTCCACTCGTCGACCCCCCTGTTCATCGCCGAGAGGAGCGGCGTCTCGGAGCCGTCGTTCAGCCGGTAGAGCGTGTCGAGACCGAACGCGGTCAGCGACTCGCCGTCGACGATCAGCTCGGTTCCGATGCGGGGTGCGTCGGGATGTCCGGCCTCGTGGAGGACCCGGGCAGCGCCGGCGCGGAGCTGGGAGCTCCCCGAACAGCACGACTCGAGTCGATCCGGATCTACCTCCTCGTTCAGTAACGCGAGCCAGGTGAGCGCACGGAACCGCTTCCGGCCGCGCTCGATGTTCCGGCGGGCCCGATCCTGGACGCCGAGTTCCGCTGCCAGGTCACAGAGCCGTCCGTGTTCGGTCCCGCGGAGCTTCCGCAGATACTCCTCGAGGAGGATCAGGAGCTGACGGCGTTCCGTCCTCGAAAGGGTGTCGACCCATGCCGCCCAGTCCGGGTCCGCCGAGAACAGGTGTTCGAACAGATCCGACCGGAGATCGTCCCGTACGGTATCGTTTCGACGGCGGGTGTAGTACACCCACGCCGCGGTCACCAGCGTCACGACCCCCACGCCGAGCGCGAGGAGCGAGATCCCGATGGCCGTCCACGTCAGGAACGCGTCGGGGATCATTATCGAAGCCGGCTGTTGACCCGCGCGACGAGTTCGTTCGGGCTGAACGGTTTGGTCATGTAATCGGTCGCGCCGCGCTCGAACCCCTCGACGACGTGTTCTTCCCGTCCACGGGACGTCAACATGATCACCGGAACCGACGACAGGTCGTCGTCCTCGCGGATCCGTTCGAGCACCTGCAGGCCAGTCAGACCGGGCATCATGACGTCCAGGACGATCAGGTTCGGCGATCCGTTCGATTCGAGGTGTTCCCAGCACTCGCGGCCGTTCTCGAACGCGGTCACGCTTCGATCGGGACCGTCGAGTTTGAACTCGACGATCTCGCGGATGGTCTCGTCGTCGTCGGCGATAACGATGTCGTGTGTCATGTTCTCCCCCCGTTGTCGTCCCCATCCGCGTCCACCCGACGGATCAAAGTTCCGCCTCCGTCGCCCGGTCGGTCCGGATCTCGAAGCGGGTACCCCCGTCAATGTCCGGTATCGCGAGTTCCCAGCCGTGGGCGTCGACGATGTCGGTCACGCTACGCAGCCCGATCCCGGTTCCCGTCGACGAGTAAGTCTTTCCCAGCGTAAGGACGTCCTCTCGAGCTCCCTCGGGGAGTCCCGGTCCGTCGTCGGCGACGTAGAATCCGGACGGAAGCCGACCGACCTCCACGGTGACGTCCGGCCCGGCGTGCTGGACGCTATTGCGGAACAGATTACCGAACAGTTGGAGGAGTCGCGTCTCGTCCGCGTAGATCACCCCGAGGTCCTCGGAAACGGAGAGGGTCGCGTCCGGCGCGTCGACGTACGACCACGCCTCGGTGACGATACCGATCAGGGACAACTCGCGCGGATCGGCCTCCTGGCGCGCTCCCCGTGCGATGTCGAGCAGCTCGTCGATCATCTCCTGCATCCGGTCGTGGGAGCTTTTGACCCGGTCGAAGTGACGCTCATCGTGGGTCTCTCTGGCGATCTCGAGGAAGCCGACGGCGCCAGCGAGCGGGTTGCGCAAGTCGTGAGCCACGACGCGTGCGAACTCCTCGAGCCGCTCGTTTTGCCGCTGGAGCGCTTCGCCGCGCTCTTCGATCGCTTCCTGCTGTTCGACGCTGGCGAGTGCGTCCCTGACGAGGGACCCGAGCAGGTTGAGGCTCTCGACGTCGATGTTCTCGAACCGGCGGGGGTCGGTCGATGCGCTCACGATCACTCCCTGCCTCCCGAGCGGGATGTGGATCTCCGAGGCGATCGGCGTCCCGGGATTGTACGTGTCGGATTCGGTGGAGAGATCCTCGAACGTTCGCGTTTCGCCCGAATCGAAGCTCTTCCAGGCGAGGGCCTCACCGCGCTCGAAGGAGGGCGTTTCGCCGACGAGCCGTTTGGCCGTCCGGGTTTCGGCCAGCGGCCGCAAGACGTCGGCCGCTTCGTCGTACCGCCAGCACGCGGTTATTGGCAGGTCGAACAGGTCCGCTATCGCGTCGACCCCGATCCGTGCGACCGCCTCCTTCGAGTCGGCCAGCATCAGCTCTCGGCTCTTCTCGTGTAACTCGCGGAGCACCCTTTCGGTGTGCTGGCGTTCGAGGTTGTGTCCGGCCCACAGGCCGAGCAGCCTGACGAACTCCCGTTCGCCCGCAGAGAACGATCGATCGCGAGCGTCCGCGGCCGCGAAACAGAACGTTCCGTAGAGCTCCCCGTTGACCGGTATCTTCGTCCCGACGTAGCAACTGACCTCGGTTTCGGCGTACGTCGGATCGTCGGATCCGAGCTCGGTCTCTGCGTCCCGTATCGCGACCGGGTCGTCGTTTTCGACGGTGAACTGACAGTAGGATGACTGTAACGACCGTGATGAGCCTTCGAGGTCGTCGAAGCCGACGACGCGTTCGAACCGCTGTGTGTCCCCGTCGACGGAGCTCATGAACCCGATCGGGAGGTCCAGGAACTCACAGCCCACGTCGAGTGCCCGCTGGATCTTCTCGTCTACGGTGAGTTCACTGTCGACGTCGATCTCGTAGAGCCGATAGAGTGCCCACTGCTGCCGTTCGATCGACTCGAGCGCCCGGGCCCGCTGTGTCACGTCACGCACCGTTCCGACGATCCGTTCGACGGTCTCACCGCCGGGTTTCGCGCGCAACCGGAGCTCCAGCACTCCTCGCTGTGTGTCACCGATCGTCATCCGCCGGTCGGTATCGTCGCCGTCGGTGACGCTCTGGAACAGTTCGAGAAATCGGTCGTACTCCGCTCGGTCGATCAGTCCTTCCTCGGTCAGCCGGGCGAAGGTGGTGCCGACCAGAGTTTCACGATCCAGTCCGAGGTACGTCTCGGCCGCGTCGTTGACGACGGTGATCGCGCCGTCCCGGTCGAGCACGAACACGCCGTCGGCCATCGCCTCGATGATCGATTCGTAGCGATCCGAACGGTCCGGTTCGGCGCCTCCCGACGGACCGTCGCGAGTCATCCGTCCGAACCTCCGTGCATGCGTACTGGTTCACATGGCGTGCTTTGGATACAAGATAGCGACGATATACGAAGAACTCCGTCGGCGTCGATCACTTTTCACGTGTCTCTCGCCCTCGCATACGTCTCTCGTGGGCAACGAGTGGACTCCTCTCCTCGATCTCATTTATAAAGAGGGCGGAAGGGTGAGCGACGGCCTATATAAGGGATTGATCTTCGTGGCATCCAGCACATCCGCCGGGTTTGCGAGACCGCTTTTTTAACGGTGGACGAGAGAATCGAGGGGACGCGACGCGGAGCCCTCGAAAACAAGAGCGGCGCAGCCGCGAGCGCGCTCGCAGAGCGCCCGAGGCCCCGTTAAAAAAGGTGGGTTTACAGATTAGATTGCGTGCTCCCGCCGTCGATCGGGATCGCGGCGCCGTTTATATACGCCGACCGCGGGGAGCAGAGGAACGCCACCGTGTTGCCGAGTTCGATCGGGTCGCCGACGCGTTTTAAGGGCACGTCGCTGCCCCAGTCTTCGAGTCCCTCTTCGTATGAGTCGTACTCGCCGCGCTCGACGGCCTGTTCGACGAGTTCGCGGATCCGATCTGTCTCGTGAGCGCCGGGAAGCACCGCGTTGCACCGGACCTCCGGGGCGAACTCTCGCGAGAGCGTCTTCTCCAGCCCGATGACCCCCATCCGCACCGAATTCGACAGCACGAGCGAGTCGATCGCCTCCTTGACCGACCGGGAGGTGATCGTCACGACCGTCCCGCCGCCGTCGGCACGGAGGTCGTCGGCTGCCGCCCGGACAAGTCGGACGACGCTCATCACCAGCAGCTCGTATGCGTCCTCCCACTCCCGGTCGGTCGTCTCCAGGAACGGTCCCGACGGGGGACCGCCGGCGGAGGTGACGAGGTGATCCAGCCGGCCAAACTCCCGGACGGTTTCCTCGACCAGTCGCTGGACGTCTGCAGCGTCCGTCAGGTCGCCCTGCATCGGCACCACGCGGGCGTTGCCGGTCGCCTCCTCCCGGAGCCGTTCGGCCGCCTCGCGCAGCCGGGGCTCGTTCCGGCCGTTGATGACGACGTGACAGCCCTCCCGGACGAGCGCCGTCGCGCTGGCGTACCCCAGGCCGGCCGACGATGCGGTCGTGAGCGCCACGTTGCCGTCGATGTCGAACTCCATACCGGTACGCCTATCGGCTGGACAATGAAACCGTGGGTCATGCGACGCGCACGACTGCTCACGCCGGACGGTCCCGTCGAGGGGCGCTACGAGGACGGGTACGTCGAGACCGAGACCGGGACCTACGAGGTGGGACGGGACGGACGTCTGCTTCCGCCCTGTGACCCGTCGGCGCTGTACTGCGTCGGGCGGAACTTCGCGGAAACGCTCGAACAGATGGAGTACGACCGGCCCGAGGAGCCCGAATTCTTCATCAAACCCCCGACGTCGCTGCTCGCCCACGAACAGCCGATCCCGTATCCCGAATTCACCGACGAGCTAACGTACGCGGGGGAACTCGTCGCCGTCATCGACGACCGGTGTCGCGATCTCGACGCCGACGAGGTGCCGGAAATCGTCAGGGGGTACACGATTATGAACGATGTCGACGCCCTGGATCAGCAGGGGCGAACCGCCCGGAAGGCGTTCGACGGCTCGGCCCCCCTCGGACCGTGGCTCGAGACCGACCTCGATCCCCGGAACCTCGACATGCACACCGAGATCGACGGCGAAACGCGGCAGGAATCCAACACCGAACTGATGCTGTTCGATCCCTACGAGATCGTCGCGTACCTCTCCCGGCGGTTCACGTTCCGTCCGGGGGACGCCGTCGCGTTCGGCAGCCCGGCGAACCCGGGGCTAATCGAGCCCGGAAACCGGATCGAGATCACCTACGAGGGGGTCGGAACGCTCGCGAACGAGGTCGTCGACGCTTCCTCGAAGCAAAAGAGCTAATTCCCAGGATGTTGTGGCTTCGGAAAGTGATGTCCGCGCCGGGTGAGAACCGATGGAACTGATCGACGACGAGGGGAGGCTGTTCGGTACGGTCAACGTGATCGACGCGCTGGTCGTGCTCGTCGTGCTCGCGGTGGTCGTCGCCGGCGCCGCGCTGGTTTTCTCGGACGACCCCGAACCCGAGCCGGACCTCGAGACGACCCACGCCACGCTGGATCTCGGGACGCAGCCGGACTACATCGTCTCCGAGATCAACGAGGGCGACGCCTACAGTCCGGGCGGCGACGACCGGATCACGATCACGGACGTCCACCTGACGCCACAGGGGAACGAACAGCGCGTCGTCCTCCGGGTCGAACTGCGCGGCGAACGGGCCGGCGGCTCGCTCCAGTACGACGGCGCACCCCCGCGGCTGGGACGAACCCTCGATGTCGCCACCGACCGCTACCAGGTCGACGGACAGGTCCGGGCAGTCGGCGACGACGACGCGCTCGACCGCGAAGCGGCGACGGTCGTGCTCCGTGACACGCTCGACGCCGCCGACGCCCGGGAGATCGCGCCGGGCGACGAGATCCGTCTGGCCGACCGGACGGTCGCCACCGTCGAGGACGTCGCCGTCTACGCGGAGGGGAGCCCGACGCGGCGCGTGGTCGTCCTCGAGGCCACCCTCGACGCCCACCGTCAGGAGGGCGAACGCCGGTTCGGCGGGACGCCCGTCCGGCGCGGGCAGACAGTCGAACTACCGGCCGGCGACTACGACCTGTCGGGAACGATCGAGCGCGTCGGCGACGGGCTCGACCGCGGCGAGGCCGAGGTCCTGCTTTCGGACGTCGTCGACGTCGAGACGGCAGAGCGGATCGACGAGGGCGACGTGATCGAGGTCGGCGGCCACCGGACCGCCACCGTCGAGTCGGTGACCGCCTATGGGACGGCCAACCCGGACCGCAACCGCGTGTTCGTGGGAGTGTCGCTGGCCACGCTGGACCACCGGGAGCGGCCACAGTTCGGAGACACGTACGTCCAGCAGGGGTCGTCGATCTCCCTGTCGAGTGACGCCTACGACCTGTCGGGAACGATCGAACGAGTCGGCACCACCGAGGAGCGCGGCGCGCCGACCACGCGGACGGTCACGCTTCGGATGGAGGAGGTCCACGAGGACATGGCCGACGCGATCCGATCGGGGATGACCGAACGACGGAGCGGCGAGACGATCGCCCGCGTGACCGACGTCGACGTCGATCCGTCGGTGATCCTCATCCAGGGCGACGAGGGCAACCTGGGCGTGTACGATCACCCGACCGACCGGGACGTGACGATCACCGCCGAACTCGAGGTCCGCGAGACCACCTCCGGCGTCCGATTCAAAGGGGAGACGATCCGGCAGGGGTCGACGGTGACGCTGGATCTCGGCACCGTCACCGTCGATGCGACGGTGGTCTCCGTCGGCGGATAGGCCCGTTCACCCGATTGTCGCCGGCTTCGGGAGAGAACACAAAACACTTCGGTCCACGGATCGATCCGACGGACAGATGACAGACGACTTTCCGGCGTACGTCGACGTCGACTACACGGACGGCGAGGGCGAGACCCCCGCGGACTACCCCTCGATCCAGCACAAGATCGAGAAGGCCATCGAGGTCACCCGTCAGGGGCTCGAGGAGTACTGCAACCCCGCGGTGATGTGGACCGGCGGGAAGGACTCGACGCTCACGCTGTATTTCATCAACGAAGTGGCCGACGAGTTCGGCTACGAGAAGCCCACTGCCGTCTTCATCGATCACTTCCAGCACTTCGACGAGATCACTGACTTCGTCGAACACTGGGCCGACGAGTGGGAGATCGACCTCGTGTACGCCCGCAACGACGACGTCGGCGCCTACGTCGACGAACACGGTCTCGAGCCGGGCGACGACATCCCGGTCGACGCCCTCTCGGAGCACAACCGACATCACGTCCGGAACATCCTCGAGTACGAGGAGGAGACGTTCCCGTTCCTTCTGGACACCTACGTCGGCAACCACCTCCTGAAGACGGTGGCGCTCAACGACGCCCTGGAGGACCACGACATCGACGGCGTGATCTCGGGCGTCCGGTGGGACGAACAGGAGGCTCGCGCCGACGAGACGTTCTTCTCGCCGCGACACGACCCGGACATCTACCCGCCCCACGATCGGATCCAGCCGATCCTGCAGTTCACCGAGCGCGACGTCTGGGAGGCGTTCTGGCACTTCGTCGTTCCGGACACCGTCGAGGCGTTCCCCGACGACGGCTACGTCCCCGAGTCGGCCGAGGACCTCCCGGAGGGCGTCACCATGGAGGACGTTCCGATCTCGCCGAAATACTTCGCCGGCTTCCGGTCGCTGGGCAGTGAAGTCTCCACGGAGAAGACCACTCAGGAACCCGCGTGGCTCCAGGATCTGGAGAACACTGTCGAACGTGCCGGCCGCGCCCAGGACAAAGAGGACCTCATGAAGCGGCTCCGCGATCTCGGCTACATGTAGCGTTTTCGGGTTCCACGACGTTCGGGGCAACCTCGACAGTTTTGAATACTCCCCGGCAAAAGTTGCGCGCATGCAGACGTTGCTTCTGGACAGCGATGCGGTCGCAGCGAACGCGCCGATGGACCGCGTCGTTCCGGCGCTGGAGTCGGCGTTCGCCGCCTACGAGCGCGGCGACGCCCAGATGCCGGCGAAGTCGTACATCGAACTGCCCGAGTACAACGGCGACTTCCGATCGATGCCGGCGTACATGGACGCCGGCGACTGGGACGCCGCCGGCGTGAAGTGGGTGAACGTCCACCCCGACAACGAGGCGAAGTACGACCTGCCGACGGTGATGGGGACGATGATCTACTCCGACCCGGAGAACGCCTTCCCGCTTGCGATCATGGACGGCACCGAACTCACGACCCGGCGGACGGGCGCGGCGGCGGCGGTCGCGACCGATCATCTCGCCGTCGAGGACGCCACCTCACTGGGGATCGTCGGCGCCGGCGTGCAGGCGTACACGCAGCTTGAGGCGATTGCTGAGGTCCGCCCGATCGAGACGGTCGTCATTTCCGACGTGGACGAAGCGCGGGTCGCCGCGTTCGTCGAGGCGTTCGAGGATCGCTTCGAGGTCTGCGGCGGCTCGACTGCGGAGGCGGCCGAGTGTGACGTGCTCTCGACAGTGACGCCTGTCCGGGAGCCGATCATCTCCTCGGAGAACCTGGGCGAACACACCCACGTCAACGCGATGGGCGCCGACGCCGCCGGCAAACAGGAACTGGAGTCGGAGATCCTTCAGGAGGCAAAACTCGTCATCGACGACTACGACCAGTGCACACACTCCGGGGAGATCAACGTTCCCTGGAGCGAGGGGCTGCTCGAGGACGGAGACATCTACGGCGAGATCGGCGAGATCGTCGTCGGCAACAAACCAGGACGCACACCGGAGGACGGCGTCACCGTCTTCGATTCGACGGGGCTTGCGATCCAGGACGTCGCGACCGCTCACGTCGTCTACGAACACGCCGACGAGAACGACAACGGGACGCCCTTCGACCTGCTCGGTCTGGCGTAGCGAAGCAGCCTACAGATGCGCGGATAGCGGAGCGCCCTAGAGGTACGCGGGATCCCACTCCGTCGGGCTGTGTTTGTTTCCACAGTCGTTGCACACGAACTGTCCCATGGTGTCGATCGCGATCTCGAGGGTGCGACAGTTGCCACACATCCAGCCGTACTTCTCGTCGTCCTGATAGGCGGCGAAAAACGGCGCGTCGGTCCCGGTGGTCAACTCCTCCCAGTCGATTTCGACGTCGACCTCGGCCTCGACGGGTGCGGTTCCGACGATCGTCGTCCCGTCGCGCAACGAGAACGCGGAACACACCTCTCCGACGCGGATCGAGGTCTCCTTGTTCCACTCCACACAGAACGGAGTCCGATCCCAGTCGTCCCCGAAGTAGACGTGTTCACAGACGCCACAGTGAGGCGCCTCGGCTGTCGTCTGATCACCGTCGGTCGGTTGGTGCTTGCTGCTCATACACACACTCGGACGTATAGTGAGGTTAACTAACAACCAACAAATATTGGTTTATTATCTATTCCCGGCTGATCTCGGTTCCTCGGCAGTGGGGTGGATTCGAAGCGAACGCCGCTACAGGGTCGGCCCGACCGAATCCGATTCGCTCGTCGTCGGCGGATCGCGGTCGCTGTACCCCTTCCGTCCGACGGCATCGCCTTTCAGCCCGCCGAGGACCGCGAGTTTGGCATCGTCACAGCAGTCAAACACCTCGTCGTCGACCCGCTCGAACACCGACGAAAGGCGGTCTTTGCCGTCCACGAGGGTCAGTTTCGGATCGTCGAGTTCCTCCACCACGCGCTCGGTCGTCGTCGGGTACGACATCGTCTCGAGCCGGGCGAGTAGCTCGTTTATTTCCATAGTCGATTGTTACCTTTTGACGAGGATATACGCCCACGATTCATATCGTGGGACATTATATTAGGTCGTCCTTCGACGCCACGTTGTATAAAAATCAGTACGTTTCGATGGAAACTTGTTCAAACGTCCACTACTTCGGGAGTTCGGTTTAAGTTACCATTATATGTAGGAGCCAACGACATTCCCCGGGGATCGAAACTAGGTGTCATGGAACAGATTCGCATACACGGGCGCGGTGGGCAGGGGTCGGTAACCCTGGCCCACCTGATCGCCGAGGCCGCATTCGAGCAGGGAGACTGGGCGCAGGCGTTCCCCGCGTTCGGCGTCGAACGGAGGGGCGCTCCCGTCGAGGCATTCGCACGGATCGACGCGGAGAAAATCACCGATCGGAGCCAGGTGAACGAACCCACCTACGTGCTCGTTCAGGATCCGACGCTCGTCGACATCGTGGACGTCGCCGAGGGACTGATAGAGGACGGGACCGTCGTCGTCAACTCGACGGCGGAGCCGGCGGAACTGTCGATCCCCACCGACGAACGGATCGTGACCGTCGACGCCACCGGCATCGCCAGGGAGCATCTCGGACGACCGATCATGAACACGTCGCTTCTGGGAGCGTTCGCCGGCGCGACGGGTGTTCTCGAGATCGACAGCATCGAATCGGTGACAGTCTCGACGTTCGGCGGCGACATCGGACGGAAGAACGCTGCTGCCGCCGACGCCGCGTTCCGGGAGGTGGCCGCCGTATGACCGACGCCGGTCGATCCGAATCGGCGGGGGTCGAACGCCCCCCGGACTCCGGAGGGGACGCCGCAGAGCCCGCCGCCGAAACGGCGACAGCCGAGGATCAGGTCGCGGACCCCTACGAGGACCTGACGGTCCCGATGGGTGCGATCGCGGACCCGAAGACGAGCCTCGTCAACGAGACCGGCTCCTGGCGGGAGAGCCGTCCAGTTATCCACCACGAACCGTGCGTCGGCTGTGGGCTCTGTGTGACGTTCTGCCCCGATGGAGCCGTCCACCGCGTCGACGACTTCCAGGGATCGGGTCGGTCCATCCCCGGCGATCGGCGTCCCGTCCCGCGGGCGGCGAAACACGACGGTCACCAGCAGGTCGCCGTCGATTACCGGTACTGCAAGGGCTGTGGGATCTGTGAAACCGAGTGTCCGATCGACGCCATCGACATGATCCCGGAGGTGAAGTGAGATGGGCGACCGGACGATGCTGAAGGGTGATCAGGCAGTCGCGGCCGGCGTCAGGTCCGCCCAGCCGGACGTCGTCTCCGCGTACCCGATCACGCCACAGACCGGGATCGTCGAGACGCTCTCGAAGATGCACGCCGACGGCCAACTCGACGGGGAGTTTCTGAAGGTCGACTCGGAGTTCAACGCCGCCTCGTCGTGTATCGGCGCCAGCGCCGCCGGCGCACGCGTTTTCAGCGCGACCTGTTCGCAGGGGCTCAAACTCATGTCGGAGCCGCTGTTTACGGCGGCGGGTATGCGGTTGCCCGTCGTGATGGCCGTCGCGAACCGGAGCCTCTCGGCGCCGATTTCGATCTGGAACGACCACACCGACGCCTTCGCCGAGCGCGACGGGGGGATGATCCAGTTTTTCGCCAAGGACGTCCAGGAGGCCGTCGACACCGTGTTCGTGGCCTACCGGGTGGCGGAGGACCCGACGATCTCGCTTCCCGCGCTCGTGAACCTCGACGGATTCATCCTGACGCACGTCAAGGAACCGGTCGACGTTCCCGACGAGGCGGCGGTTTCCGCGTACCTTCCCGACCGGGAGCCGTTCGCGACGCTCGACCCGTCGGATCCCACGACCATGGGCGGGGTGGGGCGACCCGAACACTGGACGGAAGCGAGGTACGCCATCCAGGAGGCGATGCTCCGGTCCCGGGAAGTCATCGCCGACGCGACCGAAGCGTTCGGCGACCAGTTCGGCCGCGAGTACGGGCTCGAATACGACGGGATGCTCGAGACGGTCGGCCCCGCCGACGCCGACCTCGCGCTCGTGTGTCTGGGATCGCTTTCGGGGACGGTCGAACACGTCATCGCCGATCACCCTGCGGACGTCAAACTGGTTCGACCGCGCGTTATTCGGCCGTTCCCGGCCGAACAGCTCCGGGAGGCGCTCGCCGGCGTCGAGGCGGTAAGCGTCATGCAAAAGGAGAACTCCCCCGGCTATCAGGGGAGCCTCGCGAGCGAGCTCAAGTCGGCGCTCTACGGGTCCGACACGCAGCCGGCCGTCCGGAGTTACGTCCTCGGGCTCGCCGGCCGCGACGTCTCCCACGACGACGTCGAGGCCGTCATCGAGGAGACGGCCGACGCGGCCGACGAGGGGCATCCGCGCCGGTTCCTCGCGGAGGAACGGTGGCCGCAACTGAAGGGAGACCTCCTCGAGATGGAGGTGACCCAGGCATGAGTTCGCCGCCGGAACCTGACGCCCTGCTCTCGTACGACGAGACCCTGTTCACCCCCGGCCACCGGGCGTGTGCCGGGTGTGCGCCGGCGCTGGCGATGCGGCACCTGACGGAGGCGACCGGGGAGAACACCATTATTTCGATGGCGACCGGCTGTATGGAGGTCATCTCCAGCCCGTTCCCCGAGAGTTCCTGGGGAGTCAGCTGGATCCACGACGTGTTCGCGAACGCGCCGGGAGTCGCCTCCGGTATCGAGGCGGCGTATCGCGCGTTCGATCGGACGGCCACTGATGAGTTCACCGATCACGACGACGTGAACTTCGTCGTCGTCGCCGGCGACGGGGCCACCTTCGATATCGGCATCCGCAGTCTCAGCGGCATGATGGACCGCGGCCACGATATCCTGTACGTCTGTTACGACAACGAGGCGTACATGAACACCGGGATCCAGCGATCGAGCGCGACGCCGCTTGGAGCGAGCACCAGCACGTCGCCCCCCGGAACAGAGAGCCTCGGCGACGACACCTCCAAAAAGGACATGCCCGCGATCGCCGCCGCACACGGCTGCTCGTACGTCGCCTCGGCGTCGATCGGCTACCCGCAGGACTTCAAACAGAAGATCGAGCGGGCGCTCGAACACGACGGCCCGAAATACGTCCAGGTGCAGGCGCCCTGCATGCTCGGGTGGGAGTTCGATCCGGCGGAGGCGATCACCGTCGCCCAGCTCGCGGTCGAAACCGGCCTGCAACCGCTGTTCGAGGTCGTCGACGGCGAACTGGTGGACGTGATGCGGATCCGCGACCGCAAACCGGTCCGGGAGTACCTCGAATGTCAGGGCCGGTTCGACCACCTCTTCGAGTCGGGGGAGGGAGAGGAGGTGATCGAACAGCTCCAGGAATTCGTCGACGACCGGGCCGACGAACTCGGCCTGGATGCGTGACCCCAGTCGTCCTCCCGGAGCACGACGGCGAATCCGCGACCGAGTATAAATACACCTGAAGGATATCGGGCGATCATTAATGAGTGAGAATTGGAGCAAAGGTTTTCACGAGGAAAACCAAAAATATAAAGGGATGGCTTCGGGTATCCGCGCGGAACTGAAGATTCCGGCAGCGGTAGCCTGTCCGATGGCCCGGGTGTCAGCCGCCGAGGACGTGACTGCCTACTCGATGTCGAAAAGCGTCGATCCCCACGCCCCGAAACACGTCACCGAGGAGTTCAGTGTCCGCTCTTCGGACCCGTTGTCGACGGAGTTCGAGGATCTCGAGCTCGAAAAGACGTTTACCGATGGATCGAGTGCGATCTATCGGTTCGAACGCGTCAGCGACCGGAACTGTCCCTGCGAGTGCATCGAGCAACACGGGTCACCGGTGGTCGACGTCAGGGGCGAACGGGGAACGCTGTACGTCGTCTTCCACGCCGCCGACCGGGACGCCCTCACAGAGGTAATCGAGACGGTCGGGGAGTACCATCCGCAAATGGAGGTCAGGCGGCTCGTCCAGTCGCGGGCGACGGAGGAGAACGGATCCAAGTCGCTCGTGTTCTTCGACAAGAGCGTCCTCACCGATCGACAACAGCAGGTGCTGACGACGGCACACGAACTCGGCTACTTCGACCACCCGAAAGGGGCCAACGCGGGCGAGGTCGCCGACGAACTCGACATCGCGACTGCGACGTTCATCGAACACCTCTCTGCAGCACAGCGGAAACTCCTGAATTCGATCCTGGACACGGAGTAGCGTTGTGTCGGACGGGGGCTTTCGTACTGATTGATCGCGGCGTTTCCCCGCGATTACGCCGGAACCGTGCCGGCTAATAAAACCCCATCTATTGATGGGAAGATTCCCTTCGACGTAGGGGGCCGATTTCAAGTGAGTGATTAGTGTGAACGAGTCACAACTGGCAGATAGGTGGCCAGCGAATCGTGCCGGACGGTTCGAAGGTCTCGAACGATACGTCGAGCGCGCCCGACAGCGCCCCCGCGAGCCGATCGACGAGTCGTCGGTTCTGGTACCGGGTGGGGTCGTTCGGATACTGCCGGACCGCTGTAAGGAGTGCGGGTACTGCTGGGAGTACTGCCCACAGGACGTTCTCGAACGTGGTCAGGAAGCCAACCGGAAAGGGTATCGTCCCCCGACGGTGGCCGAGGACAAGGCCGACGACTGTGTGGACTGTGGGATGTGCGCGTGGATCTGCCCGGAGTTTTCGATTTACACCGTCGAGCAAACGGACGGGGAGGCCGAACCGACGCCGGCGGGGGGTGAGAGCTGATGGCCGTCTCCGAGGAGGAATCCGACGAAGGGTCGGCGGACGAACCGGAGATCCTCACCGGCGACCACTTCATGATGGGAGACACCGCCTGTGCGGAAGGGGCGATCGCCGCCGGCTGTCGATTCTTCGCTGGATATCCGATAACGCCCGCCAGCGAGGTCGCCGAACGCATCAGCCAGCGGTTCCCCGGTCTCCCCGGCGCCCAGTACATCCAGATGGAAGACGAGATCGCCAGCATGGCCGCCGTGGTCGGCGGGTCGAACGCCGGGAAAAAGAGCATGACCGCAACGAGCGGTCCGGGGATCAGTCTCATGAACGAGAACCTCGGGCTGGCGGCGATGACGGAATCTCCGTGCGTGATCGTCAACGTCCAGCGCGGTGGACCCTCGACGGGGATGCCGACGCTCCCCGGACAGGGTGATGTCATGCAGGCGCGATACGGGAGCCAGGGCGACTATCCGATGATCGCTTACGCCCCGGGCAGCCCCCAGGAAATGTTCGATCTGACGGTCGAAGCGTTCAACGCCGCCGAACGGTACCGGACGCCGGTGATCGTCCTCGCCGACCAGACCGTCGGGCACATGACCGGGAAAGTGTCGATCCCAGACTCGGTCGAGACGGTCGACCGTCCGCGGCCGGACGACGAGATCGACCCCGAGACGTTCCGCCCGTACGACAACTCCGTCCAGGTGCCGCCGATGGCGGCCGCCGGGGACGGCGGTCGGGTGCACGTCACCGGCCTCACCCACGACGAGCGCGGACATCCGGACATCGACGTGGAGACTCACGAGACGATGCTCGGGCGCATGATGGACAAGGTCGACGACAACCGCGAGGAGATCTGCCGAGTGGAACGATATCGGCTCGACGACGCCGACGTCGCCCTGATCGCGTACGGATCAATGAGCCGTTCGGCCCACGACGCAGTCGACCAACTCCGGGGTGAGGGTGTCGACGCAGGACTCCTGCGGGTCGTCACTCCCTGGCCGTTCCCGATCGACGAGATCGAGGGGCTCTCGACCGTGGTCGACCGGATCGTCGTCGCCGAGATGAACCTCGGTCAGTACGTCACCCCCGTCCGGGCCCACGCGGACTGCCCGGTCGACGCCCACACCCATCCCGGCGGGGCGATCCCGCGGCCGGACGACGTCGCCGACACCGTACGGGAGGTGATTCGATGAGCAAGACCACCCAGTCGCCGGCGGAGATCGTCGAGGACCACCCCGACGACAGGGTGCTTCGGGACCGGCGGATCCCCCACATCTGGTGTCCCGGCTGCGGGCTCGGGACGACGATCAAGGCGTTCGGCGAGGCGATCGAGCGCTCCCCGAAGGGGCTCGACGACCACGCGGTCGTCAGCGGGATCGGCTGTGCCGGCCGCGCCGCAGGCTACGTCAACACCGACTCGTATCACACCACGCACGGCCGGGCGATCCCCTTCGCGACCGGGCTGAAGGTCGCCAACCCCGAGATGGAGGTGTCGGTAGTCTCCGGCGACGGCGACCTGTTCAACATCGGCGGCAACCACTTCCTGCACGCCGCCCGGCGGAACCTCGATCTCACGATCGTCTGTTCGAACAACTTCAACTACGGCATGACCGGCGGACAGTTCGGCGGCACAACCCCGACGGGCAAGGTGACCGCGACGACACCGGAAGGCAACTACGAACGGCCGTTCAACCTCCCGCTTTTGGCGGACAGCCTCGACGTCCCGTTCGTCGCCCGGTGGACGGTCCTCCACCCGCGACGGCTCGCGGACGCGATCGAGGCCGCGATGGAAAAGCCGGGGCTGGGATTCGTGGAGGTGATCACTCCCTGTCCGGAGGGGTTCGGCAAGGCGAACGAATTCCCGGAGGGACTGGACATGATGCACTACTTCGAAGAGAACGCGGTGATCGACCACGACGCCGACCTGGATGAGGTCGGCATCGCACTGGAGGGAGAGGACCTCGTTTTGGGCAACTTCGTCGACGAGGAGAGCACGCCGTATCTCGAGGCCAAAGAGCGGTTGCTCGGCGGGGACGGAGGTGAGTCCGAATGAGCCGCACCGAGTTCCGGTTTTCGGGCTTCGGCGGGCAGGGCGTGATCACCATGGCCCACGTGCTGGGTCACGGCGCCAGCGTCCACGCCGACATGGACGCGACGATGACGGAGGCGTACGGCCCCGAGAAGACCGGCGGCTTCTCCCGGGGTGACGTCGTTGTCAGCGACGAGGAGATCGACTACCCGAACGTGGTGGATCCCGACATCGTGGTCGCCTTCTCCCAGGACGCGTTCGAACGCGACGCCGACACTGTCACGGAGGGCGGGCTCGTGCTCGTCGAACGGAGCCTGGTCGACCCCGAACCGCTGCTGGAACGGCGGCCGGACGCAACTGTGGCGTCGCTCCCGGCGGTCGATCTCGCCGAGGAACTGGGTCACAAGGTCGTCGCCAACGTCCTGACGCTCGGGGCGGTGGTCGAACTCGTCGGCACGCCGCCCGCGGAAGCGGTTGGGGCGGCGATCCGCGAGACCGTTCCCGACGGCACCGAGGACCTCAACGAACGCGCCTTCGAGCGCGGCCAGGCGGTCGTCGCCGACGACGAACTCGACTACCTCGGCGAGAGGCCACGGGAGGTGATTCAATGAGCGTCGACCGGGTCGATCCGCTCGGCACCGGACGAACCGCGACCGAGCGCGTCGACGCCGACGTGCTGGTGGTGGGCGGCGGAATCGCCGGTATCCAGTCGAGCCTCGATCTCGCCGACTCCGGCGCGGAGGTCGTGCTCGTCGAGCGATCGCCGTCGATCGGCGGCAAGATGGCCGCCCTCGACAAGAACTTCCCAACCCTCGACTGTTCGATCTGCATCGAGGGGCCGGTGATGAGCGACGCGATCGAACACGACAACATCGAGGTGCTCACTCTCGCGGAACTGACGGATCTCTCGGGGGCGGCGGGCGATTTCACTGCCGACGTCTACCAGGCTCCCCGGTTCGTCGGCGACGAGTGCACCCGATGTGACGACTGCGTGGAGGCGTGCCCCGAGTACGCGCCCAACGAGTTCGACGAGGGGATGGGCTCTCGGACCGCGATCTTCACGCCGTTCGAGCAGGCAGAGCCCGGCCCGTACGTGGTCGATCTGGACACCTGCATGAACGACCCGCCGAACCGGATGCCCTGCGACCGGTGTCAGCGGGCCTGCGGCCCCGACTGCATCGACTTCGAGATGACGCCAACGGAGTACGAGATCGACGTCTCCTCGGTGATCGTCGCCACCGGATTCGACCTGCTCAACCCCGAGGTGATCGACGAGTACGGCTACGGCGAGCATCCGGACGTGCTCACGAGCATGGAGTACGAGCGCATGCTCGACGCCGCCGGCCCGACCGAGGGACACATCGTGCGTCCGTCCGACGGGGAACACCCCGAGGACGTGCTGTTCGTCTACTGCGTGGGGAGCCGGGACCAGCGTCACTGCGAGTACTGCTCGCGGGTCTGCTGTATGTACTCCAACAAGCAGGCGATTCAGTCGGTCGACCACGGCGTCGACGACGTCACGGCGCTGTACATGGACATGCGGGCGTTCGGCAAGGGGTTCGACGACTTCTACGACCGGGCCCGCGAGGAGGCCGACGTCGACTACGTCCGGGGTCGCCCCGCCGCCGTCGACACCGACGGCGACTCGCCGGTCGTCCGATACGAGGACGCCGACGCCGGCGAGGTCCGCGAGGAAGCGTACGACATGGTCGTGCTCGCGCCGGCGCTCATCCCGAGCGACGGGACGCCCGATCTCGCCGCCAGGCTCGGCGTCGAGGTCGACGACGACGGCTTCTTTGCGACCACCGAGGCCGGCGGCGACATGACCGAAACCACCCGCAACGGTGTGTACGCCGCCGGCGCCGCGACCGGGCCGAAGGACATCCCCGACAGCGTCGCCGAGGCGTCCGGGGCGGCCTCGCGGGCGCTTTCACACGTCGAGGAACGCACCTGGCCGGAGCCGGTCGACGTCGAGCCGATCGACGCCACCGGCGAGGAGCGGGTCGGGGTGTTCGTCTGTCACTGCGGATCGAACATCGCCGGCACGATCGACGTCGAGGAGGTCGCCGACTGGGCCGAGGACCTGCCGAACGTCGAGTACACCGAGGACCTGCTGTTCGCCTGCGCGGGCAACACCCAGGAACACATCACCGAGACGGTGAAGGAACACGAACTCAACCGGGTGGTGGTCGCCTCCTGTTCGCCGAAGACTCACGGCCCTACCTTCGAGCGCGTGATCGCCGAGGCCGGTCTGAACAAGTACCTGCTCGAGATGGCGAACGTCCGGAACCACAACTCCTGGGTCCACGACGACGAACGGAGCGCCACGGAGAAGGCGAAAGACATGGTGAAGATGGCCGTCGACAAGGCGGCGTTCCTCACTCCCCTCGAAGAGATCGAACAGCCGGTCGAGCAGACCGGCGTCGTGATCGGCGGCGGGATCGCCGGGATGTCGGCGGCGGTCTCGATGGCCGAGAGCGGTAACGAGGTCCACCTGATCGAACGCGAAGCGGAGCTCGGTGGCCAGCTCCGGCACCTCGAGGAGCTTCATCCCGGGGGACGGGACGCCGATGAACTGCTCGAACGGCGGAAACGGCAGCTCCAGGAGACGGGCGTCGTCGTCCACACCGACACCGAAGTCGAGGGCGTCAGCGGTCACGTCGGCAACTTCGCGATCAACCTCGACTCCGGGGAGACGGTCGACGCGGGCGCGGTCGTGCTCGCGACCGGCGCCTCGCCGTACGAGCCCGAGGAGTTCGGCTACGACGACAACCCCGAGGTGATCACGAACCGCGAACTCGACGCGCGGCTCGCCGACGGCGGCGTCGACGCCGACCGGGTGACGTTCGTCGGCTGTGTCGGCTCCCGCGACGGCGACCGCGGCTGTTCGCGCTACTGCTGTTCCTCGATCGTCGGGCAGGCGAACCAGCTCGCCGCCGACGGCGCGACGGTCGACGTCGTCAACAAGGACGTCCGGACGTTCACCCGGGGGGGTGAGGAGGCCTACCGGGCGGCCCAAAAGCAGGGCGTCAGGTTCTTCCGGTACGATCAGGACACCCCGGCGGGCGAGGCGCTCTCGTACGACGCCGAGGCGGGCGAACTCTCCTTCCACGAACGGACGCTCGACCGCGAAGTCGTTCTCGAGCCGGACCTGATCGTTCTCGCGACGGGGCTGCGTTCGAACGGCGCCGACGAGGAGGGTGACGTGGCGAGCCAGCTCACCGTCACCCGCGACGAAGAGCAGTTCCTGCTGGAGAGTCACCCGAAGCTCGGTCCGGTCGAAGCCAGCGTCGGCGGCGTGTTCATGGCCGGCACCGCCCAGGGGCCGAAAGGCGTTCGCGACGCCGTCGACGGGGCGCTGGGGACGGCTGCCAAGGCCGACGCACTGCTCTCGAAGGAGGAGATCACCCAGGAGCCGCTCGCAGCGCAGATCGATCCCGAGACCTGCATCGGCTGCACCCGGTGTGCGGAGGTGTGTCCGTACAACGCCGTCGAAGGCGAAGCCCAGAGCGTCCACAGCGTGATCGAGGCGGCCTGCATGGGCTGTGGCACCTGCGCGTCGGCGTGCCCGACCGACTCGATCACGATGCCCGGCTTCACCGACGAGCAGATCAAAGCCCAGATCAGCGCCGCGCTGGAGACCAACCCCGAGGAGAAGGTGCTCACCTTCGCGTGTAACTGGTGTTCCTACGCCGGCGCCGACCAGGCCGGCATCGAGAAGCGCAGCTATCCCGAGAGCATCCGGATCGTCCGAACCATGTGCTCGGGCCGGGTCGACGAGGAGTTCGTCGACCACGCCTTCGAGGAGGGCGCCGGCGCGGTGCTGGTGACCGGCTGTCACATCGGCGACTGCCACTACATCGACGCCAACACCTACACCGAAGAGCGCGTCAACCGCTGGCAGAACAAACTCGACGAGGAGGACGAGGGTCGGCTCCAGCTCGAGTGGATCAGCGCAGCCGAGGGCGAGCGATTCGCCGCCAAGGCGACCGAGATGGACGAAGTCGTCCGGGAGTTCGTCGCCGACCGCGTCCGGGCCGACGGCGGCTGTTGTGGCGACTGTGACGCTGACTCGACGCAGGGGGGTGACCGCCAATGAGCAAAGCCGACGAGGCGGCGCCCCTGTACGTCGACGACGACCGGTGGGACCGGATCGTCGAGGCGACCGACGGCGCCGCGAGCGTCTGCTACCAGTGTGGTACCTGCACCGCGAGCTGTCCGTACGACGCGATCGACGAGAAGCCGATCCGGGTGCGGGAGCTGATGCGCGGAAGCCAGCTCGGCGTCGACGGCGTCGGAGAGGAGCTCTACCGGTGTCTCACGTGCAAGGAGTGTGAGGCCAGCTGTCCACGCGGCGTCGACATCATGGACGCCATCGGCGGGCTCCGGGAGGTCGCCTTCGAGGAGGACGCCGCGCCCGGTCGGCTCGAGGGGGCGCTCTGGAGCGTCTACGAGGAGGACAACCCGTGGGAGCGCCCCGCGAGCGAGCGGGACGCCTGGCTCGAGGAGGTTCCGGACGACCTCGACGTGCCGGTCGGCGGGGAAGCCGAGGTGCTCTACTACGTCGGCTGTACGCCCTCCTACGACCCGTCGCTGCAGTCGGTGCCGGCGGCGATGGTGCAGTTGCTCGAGGCGGCCGGCGTCGATTACACCGTCCTCGGCGACGAGGAGGTCTGCTGTGGCGACGTGGTCAGACAGACGGGCGAGCCTGACTTCTTCCAGCAGCTCTCTGAGATGAACGCGGCGACTTTCGCCGAGACGGGCGCGGAGACGATCGTCACCACGAGCCCGCACTGCGCGGAAACGTTCGAGGACGGCGCAGATCTCGCCGCCGATGTCGTCCACTACACCGAGTATCTGGCGGACCTGGTCGAGGAGGGTCACCTCGAATTCGGCGATCTCGATCGGACGGTGACGTTCCACGATCCCTGTTACCTCGCCCGGGGGATGGCCGCCGTCGAGGCGCCCCGGCGGCTGCTTTCGGCGGCCGGCGTCGAGGTAGACGAACTCGCCGAGTCCGGGACGGACACGCTCTGCTGTGGTGGCGGCGGCGGCAACATGTGGCGCGAGGGCGACGGCGGGAAACGCTTTGCGGACGTCCGCGCGAAACAGGCCGACGACACCGAGGCGGAGGAGTTACTCACGGCCTGCCCCTACTGCGTGCAGACACTCGACGACGGCGTGAAGAAGGTCGGCGCCGAGGCGCCCGTCCGGGAGCTGGCGACGGTGTTGCTCGAGGCGTTCGAGGCCGGCGACGATACGGACGCGAACGATGGAGGTGACTGACATGACTGCCTACGACAACGACATCTGGGTGTACCTGGAAGCGGAAGACGGTGTGGTATCGAACGTCAGCTACGAGATCCTCGGGAAGGCCAGAGAGCTCGCAGAAGAGGTCGACACCGGGGTGACCGGCGTCCTGGTGGGCGCCGGAGACGACCTCGACGGGCTGGCGGAGGCGGCGATCGCCCGCGGTGCCGACGGGGTCGTGCAGATCGAACACGAACTGCTCGACGTCTACCGGCCCGAAACGTACGTCGACGCCGTCGAGGGGGCGCTCCTCGAGGGCGATCCCGCGATGTTCCTGTCGCCGGCGACCAACGACGGGATCGGGCTGGCCGGCAGGCTGGCGGTCCGGCTCCACGCCGGGCTCAACGCCGACGTCGTCAGGCTGGAGATCGACGACGACGGGAGCCTCGTCGGCGGCGTCCCCGCCTTCGCCGGCGGGATCCTCGCGATGGTGAAAGCGAAGGGCAGACCGCAGATGAGCACCGTCCGACCGGGGGTGTTCACCGCGCTCGAGCCCGACGACTCCCGGGAGGGTGACGTCGCGGTTCGCGAGCCCGACCTCGACGAGGCGGACCTCCGCACGGAGATCCTGGACCGGGAGGTCGGCGAGACCGTCGACCTCCCCGGCGCGGACGTGGTCGTCTGTGCCGGTCGCGGGTTCGACGGGGATCTGGAGCTGGCGCGAGAACTCACTGGGGCGCTCGATGGGACGCTCGGGGTAACTCGGCCGCTGTGCGACGAGGGGCTCGTGTCCCGGGAGCGACAGATCGGCTCGACCGGCTACTCCCTGCAGGCGGACGTGGCGATCTGTGCCGGTATCAGCGGTTCGGTGTACTTCACCTCCGGCCTCGACGACGTCGACACCGTGATCGCGGTGAACACCGACCCCGAGGAGCCGATCTTCGATCACGCCGACTACTGTATCGAGGGCGACCTCTTCGAGGTGTTGCCGCCGCTGATCGACCGACTGGAGGCCGAGGGGGTGATCTCCGCATGACGCTCACCGTCGCCGTCGCGGTGAAGGTCGTCCCCAAACCCGAGGAGGTGAGCCTCGACGAGGAGACGATGACGATCGACCGGGAGGACGCCGACTCGCAGCTGGATCCCGCCGCCAAGAACGCCGTCGAGATGGCGCTCCAGCTGAAGGACGCGGCCCTGGAGGCCGGCGAGGACGCGGAAGTGATTGCGGTGTCGATGGGGCCGCCGTTCTTCGAGGAGCACCTCCAGGACGTGGTCGCGATGGGCGCCGACGACGCGGTGTTGCTCTCGGATCGAGCCTTCGCAGGCGCCGACACCTACCCGACGAGCCGGGTGCTCGCGGCCGGCGTCCGGAAGGTCGGCGACGTCGACCTGGTGCTGTGTGGCGAGGAGTCGTCGGACTCCTCGACCGGGCAGGTCCCGCCGGGGATCGCCGAGTGGCTCGACGCCGCCCAGGTGATGGCCGTAAGCGAGGCGGAAATCGAGGACGGGAGCCTGCGTGCGGTCCGGACGAAAGCCGGGGGCGAGGAGACCGTCCGGGTGCCGCTTCCGACCGTCGCGAGCGTGGAGTACGGCGTCAACGATCCCCGATTCCCCGACTTCAAGCGCAAGCGGTGGGCCGAAAACGAGTGGGAGCTCACCGTCTACGACGCCGGTGATCTCGACCTGCCGGAATCGGAACTCGGGCTGGACGGCTCCTACACCGAGGTGGCGGATCTGGAGGCGATCGAAGGCCCCGACCGCCTGGGCGAGTGGGTCGAGGGCGACCCCGAAACGCAGGCCGACGAGATCGCGTCGGTGCTCGCAGAGCGGCTCTAGCCCGGCTGTCGGCACCGCTCTCGATTGGTAGGTTCGCGAAAAACGAAAACGAAATTACGACGCGTCGAAAGACGACGCGTCCGTTCGAATCAGTTACTGCACGCGGACGACGTTCGTCGCGCGGGGGCCCTTGGGGGCCTGTTCGATGTCGAAGTCGATCTCGGTCCCTTCGGACAGATCCTCGCCGCCAACGTCCTCCATGTGGAAGAACACGTCGTCGTCGGAGTCGCCAGTCGAAATGAAACCGTAGCCGCCAGTGTCGTTGAAGAAATCAACAGTTCCGTTTGCCATTGCAATTACACGTGGGATAGTCACGCGGTTAAGGGTTCCTATCTGTCCACGAAACTCTGGATCTAGCATTCGAATATAACTTTTTTGCCCTCTGTTCCGGATATTCGTCCTCGAATCGGCAGTTCTCGCGAAAAAAGTGACTGGTTCGGTGAAACGACTGGAAGCTCCTCCGGGATCTTGGCTTTCGACGGGACGGCAACGCCTTCGGCCTCCCGCTTCGACGGTCTTTTCCGCGTCGCTCTCGTGTCACCCACGTGAATTCTACAGACGTTCGGCGCAGCTGGGCGGAGCGCTCGGGCGAGTACTCCCCGGCGTACTACGCCTACTACGGGCCGAACGAGACGAGCGAGCTCCTTCGAGGTCTCCTCGCGCGCACCGTCGGCACCGACGCGTCCGTCCTCGAGGTGGGGTGTAGCTCGGGCCGACACCTCTCGCATCTCCTGGACCACGAGTTTTCCGATCTGTCCGGTATCGAGGTCAACGAAGACGCTCTCGACGTGATGGCCGAGACCTATCCGGCCCTCGCCGCCGAAGGGACGTTCTACCTGGACGCGGTCGAGGACGTCGTCTGCGGCTTCGAGGACGACCGGTTCGATGCGATCTACTCGGTGCAGACGCTCCAGCACCTCCATCCGGACATCGAGTGGGTCTTCGACGAGCTGGTCAGGGTCGCGGGGGAGCTGCTCGTCACCGTCGAAAACGAACGCCAGGCAGTCGGCGACGGGCGAGATGACGCCGCGGATCCGTCGGGCGACCCGCCGGTGAGCCACGTCAACGACGAGTTCCCGCTGTACCACCGCAACTGGGGGAACGTGTTCACTGCCCGGGGATGTCGGGAGGCCGACGTCGGGGCCGAACTCGGGGTCGACGTCCCCGACGATCACAGGGAAACCGTCCGGGCGTTCCGACCGCCGTCGGAGGACGGGGGCCGGACGGGTCGCTAAGCCGGGTTTCGATACCGCACAAAAACATCGTTGGTGACGAACCGCGTCGGGGTCGGACGCTACTCCTCGATGTGAATCGCGGGCCGACCCGGCTCGGCCGTTCGGGCGACGTCGTCGTCGGCCTCCTCGGCTGGGAGCACCCGCACCGGCGCCTCGAACTCCCGTTCGATCAGCCAGGCGGCCTCCCGGAGCGCCTCGTACTCCCGCTCGGGCGGCAGCGTGAGCGTGAGCGCCTCGCGTTCGGCGTCGAGTTCCTTGCCGTAGTCGGCGGCGGCGTCCCCGTGCTCGCGGATCTCGGCGTCGCCCATCAGCTCGGAGATTAGGTTGTCCGCGTCGCTCTCGACGGCGATCTCGAGCGCCCGGAACTTCCAGCCGGGCGTCACGACGACATCGATCCGCTCGGGTTCGGAGATTCCGGCGACGTCGACGATCTGGCGGACGTCCTCGCGGGTGTTTTCCACGAGCTTCCGGCGCTCGTCTGCGCCCTCGACGTCGCCGACGGGTTCTGGCCAGTCGGCGTCGACGAGGAGCCCCTCGTCGACCCAGTCGCTTCCGCCGTCGGCGTCGCCGAGGGCGTCGTACAGCTCCTCACACAGGTGTGGTGACACCGGCGCCAGCAGTTTGACCGCGGCCACCAGCCCCCGCTCGACGGTCGACGCGTGGGGCTGTTCCCCGCGTTCTTCGGCGTGTTCGCGGTACTGACGGAGCGTCCGCACCAGCTTCTGGGCTTCCCGCAGCGCGGTGTTGAACGTCAGCGTCTCGTAGTCGGCTGTCGCGGCGTCGATCGTCGCGTCGATCTCGCTTTCGACGTAGTCAGCGACGGGCGTACGGTCGCCGTTCGGGCGGTCCGAGACGAACGCCTCCACCTCGTTTTTGAGCCGTGCCAGGAACCGGTAGGTCGACCGGACGCCCTCCTCGCTCCAGTCGAAGTCGCGTTCCGGCTGGGCGGCCTGCATCATGAACAGCCGGGCCGTATCGGCGCCGTACTCCTCGACGATGCGCTGGGGGGAGACGACGTTGCCCTTCGATTTGGACATCTTGCTCCCCTCGAGCTGGACCATTCCCTGTGCGAGCAGGTTGGTGAACGGTTCGCGGTGCTCGAGCCCCTCGTGGTCGGCCAGTACCTTGGTGAAAAACCGCGAATAGAGGAGGTGCATCACGGCGTGTTCGATCCCGCCGACGTACTGGTCGACCGGCATCCAGTCGTTTGCCCGCTCCAGGTCGAACGGCGCCTCCTCGAGGCCCGGCGAGACGTACCGCAGGAAGTACCACGAGGAGTCGACGAACGTGTCCATGGTGTCGGTCTCGCGGACGGCCTCGCCCCCGCACTCGGGACAGGTCGTCTCCTTCCACTCGTCGGCTTCGTCCAGCGGGTTGCCGGTGGTATTTATAAACTCCGGCAGCTCGACGGGCAGCTCCCCCTCGGACACCAGCACCGGGCCGCAGTCGTCACAGTGGACGACCGGGATCGGCGTCCCCCAGTAGCGCTGCCGGGAGATGCCCCAGTCGCGCAGCCGGTACTGGGTTGCCTCCTCGGCGCCGGGGGTGTCTTCAGTGATCCGCTCGCGGGCGGTCTCGCTGTCGAGCCCGGTGTAGTCGCCGGAGTTTACGAGCACGCCGTCGTCGGTGAACGCTCCCTCGCTGACGGCGGGCGCTTCGGGGGCGGTCTCCCCGTCCCAGTCGTCGGGTTCGGGGGCGATCACGGGATCGATGTCGATCCCCATCTTCGAGGCGAACTCGTGGTCGCGGTGGTCGTGGCCCGGAACGCCCATCAGCGCACCGGTGCCGACGTCCGACAGCACGAAGTCGGCGACGAAGACGGGAAGATCCTCGCCGGTGACGGGGTTTTTCGCCGTCAGGTCGGTCCGGACGCCGTTGGGTTCGTCGCCGTCGGGATCGGCTTCGTGATGGAGGAACTCGTGGACGGCGTCGTCGATCTCGATCAGCTTCTCGGTGATCGGGTGGTCTGGCGCAAGCGCGAAGAACGTCGCGCCGAAGACGGTGTCGGCCCGGGTGGTGAACGCATCGACGGTGCCGTACTCCCGGCCGTCCCCGTCCGCTCCCTCCGGTCCGGAGATCTCGAACGGGAGGGTCGTCCCGTACTGTCGACCGATCCAGTTGCGCTGCATCTGCCGGACGGAGTCGGGCCACCCCTCGAGTTCGTCGATGTACTCGACCAGTTCGTCGGCGTACTCGGTGATCTCCAGGAACCATTGGGACAGCTCCCGCGTCTCGACGGGCGTGTCACATCGCCAGCACAGCTCCGCGTCGCCCTCGACTTCGACCTGCTCGTCGGCGAGGACAGTTTCACAGGAGGGACACCAGTTGACGTCGGCGTCGCGTCGCTCGACGAGCCCCTCCTCGTAGAAGCGGCGGAACAGCCACTGGTTCCACCGGTAGTACTCCGGCGTACAGGTAGTGACTTCCCGGTCCCAGTCGTAGCCGAAGCCCATCGACTCCATCTGTCCTTTCATCGTCTCGATGCAGTCGAACGTCCAGTCCCGGGGGTTGGTGTCCCGTTCCTTGGCGGCGTTTTCGGCGGGGAGGCCGAACGCGTCCCACCCCATCGGGTGGAGCACCTCGTCGCCACGCATCCGTCGGTACCGGGCGTAGGCGTCGGTTATCGTGTAGTTCCGGACGTGCCCCATGTGGAGCTTCCCGGAGGGATATGGGTACATTCCCAGGACGTAGGTCGGATCCTCGGCGTCGTCCGGGATCCGGTACGCGTCGGCCTCGTCCCAGGCCTCCTGCCATCGTCGCTCGACTGCCGTGTGGTCGTAGCCCTGTTCGGACATGGTGATCGCTTGTACACACGTCCTTCCGTCTCCGTCCTATACCTTTCCATCGAACATCCCGTTTCCCAATCGATCTTCCCTTCCGCGAGAGTAGCGCCGCCGTCAATGGCTCAAACGGCCGTTTGTGCTATCGCTAACTTGAGTGTATATTCGCTCCCATGAACGGCTATGCGACGCAGAGAACTGCTTGCAGCAGGCGGTACCGTTGCGACAATTACCCTGGCTGGCTGTGCAGGTACCAGGGCCGACGACGGTCCGAACGACTCGGATGGAGCCGGCAACCCGTCGGTCGAGGACGTGGACGAAAGCGGCAACACTAGAACCGTGATCGTCACCAACACCGGCGAGGTCGCTGACGACCCCGATATGGCCGTGTTGCGGGCCGGCGTCGAGTCGCGGGCCGACACTGCACCCGAAGCACGCGACGAAATCGCGACCAGAGCCGAGGAGCTGGTCGACGCGCTCGTCGAGTACGGCATCGACGAGGACGACATCACCACTCGACGCTACTACATCCGCGACCGAATCGACCGACAGCGGATGGAAGCAGACGGCGTGCGTCCCGGAGATCCCGACGTGGACGAAGCGGAGTACACCTACTACCAGGGGAGTCACGACTTCGAGATCGAGATCCACGACGTCGACACCGTCGGCGAGGTAATCGACGTCGCAATCGACGCCGGTGCAGACGACGTCGGGCGGGTGACCTACACGTTGTCGGACGACAAACGCGAGGACCTCCGGGAGGACGCGCTCCGGCAGGCCATCGACGGTGCGCGCTCGGAGGCCGACACGATCGCCGCCGAGGTGGGTGCAGAGATCGTCGAGGCGACCGTCGTCGACGCATCCGAGGGGCGGATCTCCCCGGTCCGTCACGACGCGATGATGGTCGCCGAGGAGCCGCAGGCGACGCCCGCTCCCGACGATTCCCCGCAGACCGGGCTCGAAACCGGCGAAGTCACCGTCACCGCCGAGGTCAGGATCCAGTACGAGATGGCCTGAACGCCGCCTGGGTCCAACGTACCTAGAACTTCTCGAGCAGCCGTTCGTAGAACGTCGCGTCCGACTCGCCGGCGAGCTTTTCGACGATCAGCTCCGGGGTCGACCTCGCGAGGTGGTTTCGAACCGGCGACCGCTCGACGACGAGTTCGCCGTCTTCGAGCCCGACCGCCTCGATCCCGTCGACGGCGACCGAGAAATCAGCCGCCTCCCGGATCTCCCGGGCGAGGTGGGAGACGAAGACAGCGGTCGCGTCCTGTCTGTCGAGCTCCTCCAGGATGCCGGCGACGATCTTCGCGCTCGCGCCCGGCTCCGTGATCGACTCCAGTTCGTCGACGAGCACCAGCCTGTCGTCGGCGCCGTCGACGAGGTCACCGAACTCCCGGACGGTCGACTCGAAGGCGCCGGCGTCCAGCGTCCCCTGGGATTTGGCGTAGTAGTGCAGTCCCGAAAACCGGCGCAGCCGCGCCCGTTCGGCCGGCACCGGCAGCCCCATCGCCGAAAGCACCGCCACCAGTCCCAGCAGGTCCAGCGTCGAGGTCTTGCCGCCGGAGTTGACCCCCGAAAGCAGTGTCACCCCCGAGACGCCGTAATCGACCGGCTCGACCGCCTCGAAGTCGACGTCCAGAAGGGGAGATCGGCCGCCGACAACCTCGATTCCGGGGGCGTCCGTCGGATCGTCGCCCCGACCGTCGAGTTCGTCGCCCCGACCGTCGAGTTCGTCGTCGAGAAACGTCGGCATCGTGCAGTCGTACTCCCGGTAGAACCGCGAGATTGCGAGCTCGACGTCCAGTTCGAGCGCGTCGGCGACGAGCGTCTCGACGGGCTCTCGAAGCGCCGCCAGATCGGCTGCGAGCTCCGTTTTCAGCCGGGCGGCCCGCCGGTCCCGCGCCGCCGAAAGCTCCGTGCGGAGCCGCGAAACTGCTTGCTCGTTTCGCTCGACGGGGAACGTCGGCTCCCCGCCGAACACGCGTTCGGCGAGCTCTGTCTCACCATCGGACAGCGCCAGCGCGTCGACGAGCTGCTCCCGTGCCTTCCGGATCGCCTCCTCGTACTCCTCGTGAAGTTCCCGGGAGAGCAGCGAGTCCACCCGGGCGCCCTGCTCGACCAGCGAGAGGAAGTCCCGTCCCTCGATGGTGACGTCCCGCTCGCCGATGGCCGCCCGGAGGTGGTCGTTGGCGACCGACTCGGCGGTCCCGACCGCCGCGTCGAGGTCGTCGACCGCCCGCGA
This sequence comes from Halalkaliarchaeum sp. AArc-GB, assembly GCF_031432225.1. NCBI lineage: Archaea > Methanobacteriati > Methanobacteriota > Halobacteria > Halobacteriales > Haloferacaceae > Halalkaliarchaeum > Halalkaliarchaeum sp. AArc-GB. Next base: position 72,714 of record NZ_JAVKGM010000006.1, read on the forward strand.
GAGCCGATCGAGTTCTTCGTCGCCGACGACAGTGCCGTCCTCGTCGACGCGCGCGAGCGCCCCGAGAAGTCGTTCCGGATCGACGGCCGGCTCCAGGTCGGCCGCCTCGTGAACTCGGACGGCCGCCCGCAGCGGCTCCCGGTTGTGTGCGAAGAAGGACAGCAGCCGTTCGGGAACGATCTCCGCGGTCGTCTCGAGGTCCACGCTCTGGCCGTCGGACTCGGAATCGAGCTGGACGTCCGTCCGGACCTGCACGTCGCCGGCGACGTCCATCCCCGCGAACGCCTCGTCGAGCACGATCACCGTCGAGTAGGACCGGGCCAGCTCCGCGACGTCCTGTCGGTCCTCGATCACCTCGACGGACAGCTCCGGGAACCGTCGCTCCGCGGCGGCGTATCGCTCCGCGTCGGCGGTCGCGAGACACCGCTCGCGAACCCGGGTCGGCGAGGGCGTCTCCAGCGGCTCTACCCCTTCGAGTGCCGCCGAAATAGTCTGATCCGGCTCCCGTTCGATCGCCTGCCGGGTGAACTCCCGGGCCTCCGCGATCCGGGAGGGGGACGCGCTCGGATAGAACGTTTCCAGGCGCTTTTCGGCGTAGTCAGTCTCGGCCCGCCGTTTGAGCAACCCGAGCGCGTCCCGGTAGATCTCCCGGGCGCGGTCGGTCGCGAGAAAGCTCCCGTCGTCGCCGTGTCGTCGCCGGATCGCACCGCGGGCGATGACGGCGGCCCGCCCCTCCGAGATGCCGGGAGCGCGGGCGATCGCGGCGACGTCGCCCTCCCGGAGCGCTCGCTTGGGATCCTCGAGCTGTGAAAGCGCCGACGCGGTCTTCTCCCCGACGCCCGGCACGTCCTCGAGCTCCATCTATCCGCCCGTTACCGCGGGCACCCTCAAAAGGCTGCGGGTGGCCGGTCCGGAGCCCGCCCGGGCCAGTCGTGGCACAGCTTTTTGCCGACTCCCGCCGACTCACGACTGTGAACTGGGGGATCCTGCTCGCCGGTCTGGTCGCTGCCGCACTGCTCTCTGCGGTCGTTTACTACGACGCACGCTCGGTGCCCGTCCCTCGACCGCGTCTCCTCGCGTCGGTCGTCTTCCTGAGCCTCGGCGGCGCGGCTGCACTGGCCGCGATCTTTCCGGAGATCCCGCCGGCTGGGCTGCTGGTGGTCGCCATTATCGGTCCCGCTGTGTACCTTTTCGAGCGGGAGGATGCGCGCCGCGGGAAGGAAACCCTCGACCCTCACAGCCTCCCGAGCGGCGGCACCGACGAAGAGCGAAACGAGAAGTGACTTGCCGGATCAAAGCCCCGCGAGCAACTCGCGGGTGACTTCGGCGTGGGGCACGACGTCACCGCCGTAGTCGGCCGCGAACGCTTCCGCGTCGTCGCCGTCGGAAAACGTGATCACGGCGCTTCCCATCGCCCCTTCGACGTCGCTGCCGGCGACGAGGACGAGCCCGGAAGCGTCGGCGAACGCCTCTGGCTCGAGATGGGCGGTGATGACGAGCGAGTCCCCCTCGCCTTCGACGCCGTAGTCGACGGCGGAGTAGTCGGTCAGGTAGGTCACCTGCGGCGTCTCCCCCCGATCGTCCGCGTCGAACACGTAGTTGTAGCTGCATTTGCTGCTGCAGAACCACGCCGGACCGTCCCGACCCTCCGGGACGTCCCCCTCGAAGTACGTCTGTCCGGCCGGTCCGGGGTGCTCGCTGATCACCATCCCACATTGATCGCAGCTCTGGTCGCCGTCGAGCGCGACCGGCTCCGGGACCTCCGAGCCGAGACAGCCGGCGAGTCCGCCCACCGAAAGCGTGGCGGCCGCGGCCGCCCCCGACAGGAGTCGCCGACGGGTAACCACCGTCGCAGGACCGTATTCCCTCATGGAGTAGCGTTAGCGACGAACTTAAATAGACTGTCTGGTACGACCGACGAAACGGTTCGTCTCCGGCCCCCGAGATCACGCATCGATCGTCCGGGCGAACGCGTCGGGGAGACGCGCGTAAATCTCCGCGTTGGCCTGCAACGCCTCGAGGGTGGTGTACTCGTCGATGGCGTGGGCGGTGTCGGTGCCGAGCGCGAACTCGACGGTCGAGATCCCTGCGTTTCGCAGCTTCTTGGCGTCGCCGCCGCCCGTCGCGCTCCGGCGATAGATGTGCTCGCCGGTGACGTCCCTGGCGAGGGTAGCGACCGCCTCGACGATCGGGGCGTCGATCGGCTCTGCAGTTCCGACCGACCAGCTGGCGTCGTCGATCGTCACGCCCTCGATGTCGTCGATACACTCCCGGACGTCCGCGAGGATCCGGGGCGTGTCGACTCCGGCGGTCAGCCTGACGTCGAGCCGGGCTCGTGCGGCCTGCGGCACGCTGTTTATGGCCTCGCCTCCCTCGATCGTACCCAGGTTGACCGTCGGGCGGGTGAACAGTTCACGTGCGGCGTCTCTCTCCATCGCCGGGGCGTAGTAATCGACTGATTCCTCGACGATCGGCTCGATCGCGGGGTCGAGATCGAACGTTCGGGCGGGAAGCCGATCGCGGATGCGCTCGATCGCGGTCCACAGCCTGTCGATCGCGTTCTCCCCCAGCATCGGCCGGGAACCGTGGGCGGCCTCGCCGGTCGCCGAAAGTGAAAGCCAGATGCTCCCCCGGTCGGCGACTGCGACCGAGTGGTTGCCGCGCTCGCAGGTCGTCTCGCCGATCACGCAGGCGTCGGCGTCGAGCCGTCCCGACTCCAGCAGCGTCTTCAGGCCCGCACCGCCCGTCTCCTCGTCGCTGACGATCGCAAACGACAGCGTCACCGGCGGGGTCGTTTCCGTTTCCCCGAACGACCGGGCGGCGAGCAACATCGACGCGAGCGGCCCCTTCATGTCGGTTGCCCCCCGGCCGTACAGCCTGATTTCGGTGTCGCCGTTTTTCGAGACCTCGACGCGCTCACCCAGGGGGTCGTACGCCCACGCCTCGCGGTCGAACGGGACGGTATCGACGTGGCCGTTGAAACACAGCGTCCGATCGGTTTCCCCGGGAAGCGTCGCGATGAGGTTCGGTTTCGCCGAATCGACGGCGTACCGTTCCACTTCCAACCCCCACTCGAGGAACGAATCTTCTAGGCTGTCCACGAGCCCCCGGGTTTCCCCCGGCGGGTTCTGCGTGTCGACCGACAGGAGCTCCAGCGCGAGATCCGCGAGGCGCTCTTTGTTCTCGCGGGCGAACGCAAGCGGCTCCGAGGCGTGGGGCATGACTCTCGACCGAAACTACTCCGGGTTCGATTAAAAATGTGTGGTTAGTACAAAACTACGAAACCACGAAGTGACCTAATCGTCGGCGCTGGTCGGCGTCCCGACCGTGGCGCGCTGGCTCCGCCAGACGCCCTGGAGATACGCGCCGACGAACATGCCGGCGATCGCCCACACGATCGGCCAGTTGCCGATGCCGACGCTGGCGTAGGCGGCGCCGGGACAGATGCCCGACAGCCCCCAGCCGACGCCGAAGATCGATCCGCCGACGAGCACGCTCCGGTCGAACGGCTTGAGCCGTCGACCGTAGCCGTCGCCTGTCAGGGGCGCCCGATCGCGGAGCCGCGGCACCACCGCGAACGTCACGCCGGTGACGATCGCGGCGCCGAACATGACGAACAGCAGCCCGAAGTCGGTGAACTGCAGGAAGTCGAGGACGACTTCCGGTCGCGCCATGTGGCTGAATCCGAGGCCGAATCCGAACAGCAGCCCCCCGGCGAAGATCAGGGGCATGAACAGCGGGTGTCGGCCGGATCCGGACGATCCACTCATGGCGTCACCCCCAGCGCGGCGACGAGCTGGGCCGTTCCGATCGCGACGATCAGGAACGTCACGACGCCGACGAGCGAGGTTTTCGACCGCGAGCCGACGCCACAGACGCCGTGTCCGGAGGTACATCCCTTGCCGATGCGGGTGCCGATACCCACGAGGATCCCGCCGAAGAACAGCCGCCACGGCTGGACGTCGGTCGTCCACGCGCCGCCCTGATAAACGACCGCGTAGACGGCCGCCCCGAGCAGAATCCCCGCGGTGAAGACGACACGCCAGTCCCGGGAGGGGCGATACTGCTGGAACCGGGACTGGTCCGAGGCGTACGACAGCGTCGACTCGAGGAACGTGCTCGCGCCGGGGATCAGACCGGTGCCCAGATAGATCACCACGACGCCCAGCCCGACGAACAGGCCCCCGATGGCGTATCGGCTGATCCCGTGGGGGAACAGCGCCTCGTAGGAGGCGCCTCCGAGAAGCGCCCAGACCAGCGTTCCGAGCGGTTCGATTGCCATCACTGTCCTGCGATCAGTCCCCGGTCAGCGCGTCCTGGCTGGCCGCACAGTTGTTCGGTCCCAGCTCGAGGGTGAACGCCTCGTCGTCGTCGACGGACTGCTGCCCGAGGTTGGTGGCGATGATGTCCTCGTAGTTGGCCGGGCGCGGGGGCATGTCGGCGAGTACGATCTCGACGAACTCCTCCTCGTCGACCGAAAGCGCCTCCATGGTCTCGACCAGCTCGCCGATCGGCGCCGTGTAGGTGCCGTCAGCGGCGGGCTCGGCGGCGTCGCTGAAGTGGGCGCCGCCAACGAGGACGTCGTCGGACAGCGTCAACACGCGTTCCTGGAGCGACTCGTACAGCTGGCGGGCCGCGTCGGGGGCCCCCTCGTCGCCCTCCTCGAGGTCAGGCCGCGCGACGCTTTCGACGAACAGCCCGTCGCCGGTCGCGAGCAGGCTCCCGCCGATCAGGTAGGAGGTCATGCCCGTGGTGTGTCCGGGCGTAAACACCGTCTCGATCGTGACGTCGCCGACCTGGAACTCGTCGCCGTCGGCCGCCTGCGTCAGATCGTCGGCGTAGGTGACACCGCGGTCGACTGCGGCCGCCGGGATGACACCCTCGACGCCCTCCTCGTCGAGGTTGCGGACGCCGGAGATGTGGTCCGCGTGAATGTGGGTGTCGATCGCATACTTCAGTTCGACGCCGAGCTCGGCGGCGTCTTCGAGGTATCGGTCGGTGAACGCCCGGAGCGGATCCACGATCGCGGCTTCACCGTCGTCGTACACCAGGTACCCGAGACAACCGCTGGAGGGGCGCTGGTACTGCAGGAGCGTCCCCGGACCGTCGTAGCGCTCGACTTCGACGGCCTCGTAGATCGACGCCCAGCCGTTCATCCCTTCCTCGAGGTGGTTCACGTCGTAGCCGCGCTCGATGAGCGTGCCGGCCACGTACTCGCTCGCTCCGCCCTTCGCACAGAGGACAGTAATCTCCTCGTCGTCGGGAATCAGCTCGAGTACCGACTCGTCGATCTCGTCGTCCAGGAACTCGTAGTAGGGTACGTTGATGCTTTCGACGGTGGGCCCGTCTATCCGCCACTCCTCGTAGTCGCTTTCCATCCGCGTATCGAGGAGGGTGACTGGTTCGCCCGCGTCGATCTGCTCCTTGAGTGCTTCAGGGGTTATCGACTCCACCGGAACGTCCGGAGTCGGGAAGTCCATCTCGTCCATGTACATCCCCTACTACCGGATGCACCTCCATAAAACTTTGTATAGTATTTCCTTTTCAGCACAATACCATTGAGCCAGCCCCGGACGGTGACAAGTTACGTGATTGCCCACGCGACGCGCGGATGAATAAGTTATATAAAAGCTATGTAAATATGGGTGCGGAAATCGAACCTTCGGTCAGAGGCTTTTTAAGTATATTTTTGACACTGATCCGTTCGACGTTCCGTCGTGAGTGACGCTCGCATCTTTTTAAGCCATCCACGAAAACGATCCCGTTACCGGACAGCAGTATTGTATACACAACACAATCTTTTTAACAACCCAGCGTATATTGTGTGATAGACCCAACACGGGTAGACGAACGATGAGCACGGAATACACTGTCACGGAGACGCTCGACGTAAAAGGACTCAACTGCCCGATGCCTGTCGTGAAAGCGAAGCAGGCGACCGACGACCTCGACGCCGACGAGGTGCTCGAGATCGTCGCGACAGATTCGGGAAGCATGAGCGACATCGAGGGCTGGGCCGGCGGTACCGACGGCGTCGAGCTGCTCGAACAGGAAGAACGCGAGGAGGGCGGAGAGACGTTGTACGTCCACTACGTCCGGAAAACCCAGTGAAATGAGCACCGAAACGCCAGATTCGGAGACCGCCGACGACGCCGGCTCCCCCGCCACCGCCGACGCGGAACCGAGCGTCGAGGAGATCGACCCGGCGGAGCTTCAGGCGCGCATCGAGGAGCTCGAAGCCGAGCTGTCGGAGGTAAAAGCGGCGACCGACGACGGGCAGAAGTCGATGACGATCATCTCTACGAAAGGGAGCTTCGACATGGCGTATCCCCCGCTGATCCTCGCAAGTACCGCGGCCGCGTTCGGGTGGGACGTCGTCGTGTTCCACACCTTCTGGGGACTGGACATCCTCCACGAGGAGAAGTCCAGGGAGCTCAAACTGAGCGCCGTCGGCAACCCGAGTATGCCGATGCCGAACGCGCTGGCTGCGTTGCCCGGCATGGACTCGGTTGCGACCAAGCTGATGAAGCGCCGGATCGAGGAGAACGGCACCGCGACGATCGAAGAGCTGCTCGAACTCTCCCTGGACACCGGCGTCGATCTCCAGGCCTGCCAGATGACGATGGATCTGATGGGCTATGAAGCGGAGGACCTCCACGACGGCGTCACGACCGACGTCGGCGCTGCGACGGCGCTGGAACACATGGCCGACGCCGACGTGCAGCTGTTGATCTGATCTCTGCTGGCGGTTTCGAGCACCTCTCGCCACAGCACGAAACTCTTATGCGCGCGCCCTTGCAACCGCGAGACACATGTCCGTTCGACTTCTCGATTTCCACGCCGACTGGTGTGGCCCGTGCAAAACGCAGGACCCGATCCTCGAGGAGCTCTCCGAGGAGTGGGGCGACCGCTTCGAACTCGTCAAAGTCGACGTCGACGAAGAGCAGGACGTCGCAAACGAGTACCAGGTACGCTCGCTCCCGACCCTGATCGTGGAAAACGAAGACGGGATCGTCGACCGGTTCGTCGGCGTCACCCAGAAGGAGGACCTCGAGGTCGCCCTCGAGGACGCCGGCGCCTGAATCGGGCCGCCCCTCTCGGCCGTCGCTTCTCGCAACTGTTAACAACACACCGCCAGTACAGTGACCATGGCCAAGTTCGAACCCGCAGAGCGCCGCACACTGGACAAACTCATCTGTATGCGCTGTAACGCCCGGAACCCGACGCGGGCGGACAGTTGCCGCAAATGCGGCTACAGCCGTCTGCGTCCGAAAGCGAAGGAACGACGCAGCGCCTGATTCTGCTGTACGGCTGCAGATCGCACAGCTACAAAGCGATCCGCCGCAGAACGCACCACTGCTTTTCCGGGCGGAACTACCGAGCAGCGACTGCGATCGAAGCTGCGATATGCTGTGCCATTCGTCAACACACCACCCGAAACCGCCGGCAGGGCTTGCCGTAACTGACAGTTATAGAAGTCGTTGGCTGTATGCGTGTTATACATGACTCGTGGGTTTCGAACGGAGAGTCTCCACGCCGGGGCCGCCCCGGACCCGGCGACCGGAGCGCGTGCGACGCCGATCTATCGGACGACGTCCTACGAGTTCGGCGACGCCGACACCGCCGCCGACCTGTACGCGCTCCGCACTGACGGGGACGTCTACTCTCGCATCTCTAATCCGACGGTGCGGACGCTTGCATCCCGGCTAGCCACGCTGGAGGGGGGCGTGGGCTGTGTCGCCACAGCCTCCGGGATGGCTGCGATCGACTCGATCACGACCGTCCTCGCACGCACCGGGGACAACGTCGTCGCCGCCGCGGAGATGTACGGCGGAACGAGCACGTACTTCCGGACGATCGCGTCGCGTCGGGGGGTCGACGTGCGCCTGGTCGATCCCTGTTCGTACGACGAGTACGCGGCGGCGATCGACGACGACACCGCGTTCGTCCACGTGGAGACGATCGCGAACCCGTCGCTTCTCACCCCGGACCTCGAGCGGCTCGCCGACGTCGCCCACGAGCACGCTGTTCCGCTCGTCGTCGACAACACGTTCGCCACGCCGGCGCTGTGTCGGCCGCTCGAACACGGCGCCGACGTCGTCTGGGAGTCGACGACGAAGTGGCTCCACGGCGGCGGCACGACGGTCGGCGGCGTCGTCGTCGACGGGGGGACGTTCCCGTGGGACCACCCGGAGGCCGACTACCCCGAACTCTCCGGCGAGAACCCCGCTTTCGACGTCGACTTCGCGGAACGGTTCGGCGACGCGGCGCTGACGCACGTCCTCCGACACCGGGCGCTTCGGATCCTCGGTAACGGCCAGTCGCCCGACGACGCCTGGCAGACGCTCCAGGGAATCGAGACGCTGCCGTTGCGGATGGACCGCCACTGTGAGAATGCCGTGATCGTCGCCGAGGAACTGCAGGACGATCCCCGCGTCGACTGGGTGAGCTATCCGGGGCTGCCGGAGCATCCGACCCACGACAACGCAGAGCGATATCTTGACGGGTTCGGGGGAATGGTGACGTTCGGGCTCTCTGCGGGGCAGGCGGCGGCACGGCGGTTCTGCGAGTCGGTCGAACTTGCAAGCTTCCTCGCGAACGTGGGCGACTCGAAGACGCTCGTGATTCATCCCGCCAGCACCACTCACGCCCAGTTGACCCCGGACGAACAGCGCGAGGCGGGGGTGCCGCCGGACATGGTTCGGCTATCGGTCGGCATCGAGGATCCGGCCGACATTCTCGGCGACATCGACGCGGGACTGCGGGAGGCGACAGAATGAGGGACAGGATGCGGAAGCAACCGACAACTGGGGACGACACGATGACAGCGCAACCGACGACAACGGACGCGACACGATGACAGAACCAACGACATCGGAAGGCGAGCCTGCGGCCGACGGCGGACGTCGCGAGGAGACCGCACACGAATCGGACGTGATCTCGGTCGGCGAGTTCACCTTCGAGTGCGGGGAGTCGATTCCGGACCTGGAGGTCGCATACGAGGCGTACGGCGAGTTCGACGGCGACAACGCTGTGCTGGTGTGTCACGCACTCACCGGGAGCCAGAACGTTGCCAGGACGCCGGAGGCAGACACCGGGCAGGCCGGCCAGGCGCGGGCCTGGTGGGGCGACGTCATCGGCGCGGGCAAGTACGTCGACACCACCGAGTACTACGTCGTCTGCGCCAACGTTCCGGGGTCGTGTTACGGGACGACCGGACCGTCGAGCGAGGGGCCGGACGGCGACCCCTGGGGATCTGACTTCCCGCCAGTGACGGTCGAAGACTGGGCCAGAGCCCAGCGCCGACTCCTGGACGAACTCGGCGTGGGGCGGCTGCACGCAGTGATCGGGGGAAGCGTCGGCGGGATGAACGTCCTCGAGTGGGCCAAACGGTATCCCGACGACGTCCGGCGGATCGTTCCGGTCGCGGCGGCGCCCAGGCTCGACGCGCAGTGTCTCGGACTCGACGCCGCCGCCAGGCGGGCGATCCGGGCGGATCCGAACTGGAACGGCGGCGACTACTACGGCGAGGCTCAGGAGCCGCCGAAGCGCGGGCTCGCGATCGCCCGGCAGATCGGCCACGTGATGTACCACTCGAAGGCGTCGATGGAGCGAAAGTTCGGCCGGCGGACAGCCGGTCGAGAAGCCGCAGCGAACGCCGGCACGGAGTTGTTCCCGCAGGATCACGCCGGTGCGTACTTCCCGTACCGGGAGGTGGAGTCGTACCTCGACTACCAGGCTGGCAAGTTCGTCGAGCGCTTCGACGCAAACACGTATCTGTATCTCACGCGGGCGATGGACGAGTACGACCTCGCGGCCGACTACGGCTCTGACGCGGCGGCGCTTGCGGCGTTCGAGGGGGAGGCGCTGGTGATCTCCTTTACGGGCGACTGGCATTTCACCGTCGAGCAGTCCGCCGAGGTGGCCCGGGCGTTCCGGGCCGGAGACACGCCGGTCGCCCACCACGTCGTCGAGTCGGATCACGGCCACGACGCGTTCCTGGTGGAACCCGAGAACGTCGGCCCGCCGATCCGGGACTTCCTCGCGGAGGGTGTCGAGGGCAAGTCGGTAACCGACACCAAAATCGACGAAGCGTAACCGACAGGTGGCCGCGATCGCGGCCCGTTTGTGGAAGTACTTTTCACCGAGGAGAGAGTTCAGGAGAGTAATGACGTTCTGGGGGGACCAGCGGGCGCAAGCGCTACAGGTCGGAGCCGTACTCCTGTTCGGCTTTCTGATCGTCGGGCTCGCGGTGTACCAGATCTCGGTGGTGCCCGAGCAGAACCGCCAGGTGGAGTTCGACGCCTACCAGGACGCCGCTCGCGACGTGGCCGACCTCCGGGGGGACGTGATCGCGAGCGCGAGCCGCGACGTGACGTCGACGACGACGGTCAAGACCGGCGCGCGATACCCTCCGCGGGCGGTGTTCGTGAACCCGCCACCATCGACCGGGAGCCTCGGGCTCGGCGATCCGACGACCGTCCGGATCGAGAACGCACAGGCGGTCAGCTCCGAGGACGCCAACACGCAGGCGTACTGGGACGGCACCGCACGGGAGTTCGAGACGAAGCCGGCCCGGTTTGCCCCCGCCTACAGCGACTTCGAGGGGCTCCCGATCGTCGTGACCGGCGAGGCGTCGTTCCGGGACGCCGGCGACCGCCTCGTCCCGGCCGGCGGGCAGACGCTCCTGCAGGGCGACCGGCTCCAGTTGATCGCGATCGACGGCGACATGGACGCGAGCGGGCTGGAAACGCAGGTGACGACCGACCCGATAAGCGCCGCCGAGCGGACGGTCGTCGTCGAGGGCGAGGGCGACGAGGACATCACCGTCGAGATCGCGCCCGGGAGCGACCCGGCGGCCTGGAACGAGACGTTCGGCGACCGCCTGCTCGACCGCGAGGACGTCGTGGCGGTCGAGGCCCGGGACGAAACGGTCGCAGTCACGCTCGATGGCGACCGGAACTACCGGCTCAAACTGGGCAAGGTCGAACTCCGCGAACGCGGTGACGTCGTGAGCGCCGACGAACCCGGCGTCGCCTACGTCGTGGCGAAAAGCGACGAGGTGTCGACGATCGCACAGGGGGCGAGCAAGGTGCTTCGGGTGGAGGTTCGGGACGCGTTCAACAACCCGGCGGCCGGAGTCGACGTGGAGTTCGAAATAACGGAAGGGAGCGGGGAATTACTGTACGAAAACGTGAAGACGACCGAACGTGGAGAAGCGAGAACAATGTTTTATCCCGATTCCGATGAGTCTGAGATCACAGCAACAGTATCTGCTGCGGAGACTGGTGTTGATGAGAAGGTCTTCATAGTATATCGTATCGATCCAGATGACGGAGGGCCTGGAAACGGAGGGCCTGGAAACGGAGGGCCTGGAAACGGAGGGCCTCCGTGGACAAGGTAAAGGCTATCAGCATGAATTCGTCCGAGCAGGTACCAATGCTGTCGCGCGACTAGTCCACTTTATTCCTCGTCCACGACTTCCGGATCCGCAAGCGCCGACTGCAGCGAGTCGAGGCCGTTGATCCACTCGGAGACGAGCCCGTAGTCGATGTCTTCGGCGATCTGGACGTCGAGTTCCGTGCCGTCGATCACCAGCGTCCCCGCCTGGACGACGTAGCCCAGTGCGGCGTCGAGGTCCTCTTCGTGTTCAGCGTCGGCGGCGGCTCTGAGGTACTCTTCGACGGTGCCTTCCTCGACCGCCCCGCCGACGACGAACTCTTCGGCGGCGTAAAAGACGGGGACGAGGCTTGTCTGGACGCCGTCGATCAACATCAGCTTGTCCTCGTCGTCGAATTCCACCTCGGTGAGTACGATCTCCCGGACGTCGTTGATCTCCTCGACCGCGCGGTCGTCGTCGATCCGGCCCTCCTCGTAGGCGGTCAGAATCTTCGCGACCGCGATGGCGGCGTCGTCCTGGAGGTTCAAAAGCAGGCGCGCGGAGTCCTCCTCTTCGGGGTCCAGTTCCTCCTCACGGAGGCGTTCGATCCAGTTCTGCCAGCGTTCTTCCGAATAGAACGACTCGACGGGCTCGTCCTCGGTCATGTCCAAACCCTTCGTTGCTGCGTTCAAATGCCTTTCTTCTCCACGTTCGTGCGTGGATCCCTGGCGTGACCAGCGGAACCGCAGGACTGAACGATGGTTCTCGCTATTCCGCCGACTCGGCGGCCCCAAGCGTCGCCTCGGTGTCGACGTCGTACGCGAGCGCCGGCGTCTCGACGTGCGCGCGCCGAACGGCCTCCTCGTGGCCCTCCTCGAGCAGCCATCGGACCCGCCGTGGGACGGTTTTCGGCCCGAGCACCGCCCCCGGCCGGTCGGGGTCGTCGACGAAGTCGGTCTCCATCAGGAACGGCGCGTCGGACTTGGCCGCGACGCGGAGGCGCTCCGTTTCGCTCATCACGCTCGGGATCGGCCCCGCGAGGCGTCCACCGGCGTAGTGTTTGACCACCCGCGTCCGGTCGAGCCCCCTGTCTTCGGCCCACTCGGCGATCTCGGTGAGGTCCTCGGCGCCTTCGGTGTGGAGCTGGACCGCACAGTCGAGATCGGCTGCGAGTTCGAAGGCGCGTTTCATCACCTCGTTTGCGGCGTCCATGACTGCCGGCTCCGCCTCGTAGTGCGGTCGCCCGGACTTGAGGGCGAGCGCCCGGCCTTCCGCGACGTACTCGGCGGCGATCTCCAGTCCGCCGGCCATCAGGTCTGCTGCCTCCTCGGGCGTGAATCCCCGATCGTCGACGAGCCGACTGATCAGGGTCGGGTGTACGCCCAGGACGGGCCATGCCGTGCCGGGCAAAAGCGACGACGCCTCCGCGACGATCCCGATGGTGGTTTCGAACACCTGGCGGAACTGCTCGGGCTCGTCGGGTTCGACGTCGAGGTGCCAGGAGGGTTTGTTGACCACGAGGAGGTGGGTGCCGCCCAGCCGGACGAAGTCCCGGACGGCGTCCATACCGCGTCCGCGTTCGGGGTCGAGATGCAGATGGTTGTCCAGTACTGGCGTGTCGAGTTCGTCCATGAGGAATGGGTCGACCGCGGGATCCATAGGGGTTCTCGTTGACCTGTCGAATACAGCGTCCCCTCGACCCGGGTATGCATTCAGCATAAGATAGCGCGGAGCCCCCTTCCTCAACGAGCAGCGCAGAGAGACGCCTGTCTCTCAAGCAGCGCAGTAGGGAGGGGAGGAGCGCGTCACGCTCTCCACCAACACTGCTCTCTGCACTCGGCCAATTCCCCAATACCTAATAAAAGAATTTAACTGAATAGAAAACATTGAAACACGTATGGAAGTGCGTCGAACGTTGCCGGTCAAACTCCTCGTAACCGACAGCGACAGAGACGCACTTCTCGAAACCATCGACCAGTACAAACACTGTGCTAACGAAACCAGCGACCACTGCTGGGACGAGAACGACTACAAGAAAACAGCCAAGTACGCTGTCAAAGACGAGCTCTACCGCGACCTGAAAACAGAGCACGACTTGACGGCGAATCTCGTCCAGCAAGCCATCTTCCAGGCCGGTGAAGCCGTCAAATCTGGCGTCGAACGCCTCGAAAAGAACGAAGACACCAGCCAACCCGAGTTTACCGCTGACACCGCTCGGTACGACAAACGCGCTGCAACCTTCCACACCGACCACGTCTCGTTGTCCACCGTGGACGGACGCATCGAGGCCGACTATGTTCTCCCAGCAGACGAGACAAACACACCGTTCGAAGAATACCTCAACGGCGACGAGTGGGAATTCCGTACCAGCACACTCCACTACAAGCCGTTCGACGACGAGTTCTGGCTGCACATCGGCTTCAAACGGGTCGAGGAAGACACCGACAGCACCCATACTGACGCCGCTGTCCCTGAGCACAATACAGTCCTTGGGATCGACCTCGGCGTCGAAAATCTTGCTGTCGCGTCAACCGGGCGGTTCTGGACGGGCGACGAACTTGACCACTGGCACCGCGAGTTCCAGCAACGCCGTGGAAACCTCCAGCAAGCAGGCTCACAGGAGGCCCACCGCACACTCCAGCGTGTCAGCAAGAAGGAAACGGCCTACTACAAGCAGTATCTCCACATCGTCGCCAACGAGATTGTCGAGGAGGCGGTCGAAAACGACTGTTCGGTGATCGCCTTCGAGGATTTAACTGACATCCGCAAACGAGCACAGGGGGCGACGTGGCATCACCGCTGGCGGTTTAACCGCCTGTATGAGTACGTCGAGTACAAAGCGAAGGCCTACGGGATCGACGTTGAGGAGTTGGAGCGGAGTCCGCAGGCGAAGACGGTGCCAGCCTACTACACGTCCCAGCGATGCAGCAGTTGTGGGTTCACCCACGAGGACAACCGCCCCACGCAAGAGCACTTCGAGTGCCAGAAGTGTGGCTACGAGAATCACGCCGACTACAACGCCGCCAAGAACGTGGCAGTACGCTGCTGTCGGCGGCTACTCCGCCGCAACCAGACCGGGGGCGACGGAGGCGCACCCGTAAACGTTGCGCTGAATGGCGGGACGATGACCGTGACCGTGTAAGCACCGAAGCCCCTTGGACGGGGAGACGGGCCTCTCCGGGCCACCGGTCTTGGTGGCCGGAACGGGAGTCCACGTCAAAGCCCCACCCTCAACGAGCGAACCGCGTATGCGATGAGCGAAGTAGGGTGGGGTAGTTTACATACGGGAAGTTCTTTTGAGAGGGCATCTCGCCTCTCTCGTTGGGAACTGGTATTGGGGCTTTATTGTGTTCCCAGTGAAACCATTAGTATGGCGCTTGATGTCGAGGTTCCGGAATCACCAGACCTCTCGAACCGGGGGATGCCACGCGAGTTTGAGTGGCAGGAAGAGACGCTCGGATCGGAGGACTTCTACCGAGAGGATATCGAAGACCTGCTAGAGGAGGGTGCGTGGAAGGAGGGATTCAACGAGTGGGCCGCGTACACGAATCTCGACGAAGAGCAGGTCCGAATCGTTAGCGACCTCGGCCTGTTCCAGGCGTTCGACTTCTACTGGGACCCGACCGAAAATCGTCTTCGCTTCGACGCCCCGACGATTCCGGACGACTGGCGTAAGCGAGACGTGACCGAATCGCTCGATTCGGGCACGGTTTCGATGATCGACGGTGCGTTAGATAATCTCGGCCGGGCTGTACAGGAGGTACTGGAGAATTACCTCGAACGGAACGACGAAGCGTCCGACTTCGGTTGGGGTGAGGAGACGTACGGCAAACGCGGAGAGTGATCCCAGTGCGGTTTCTCGCCACCGCGAACCGGAGATACCAATCGCAGTCGCGTTGGGAACGAATGATCGTCCGTGCGAGGACTATCTCGGGATTCGGCACAACTGGAAAAATAGCAATCGTCTTTTTCTCTACACATAAGCAAGGCGAGTGCCTCGGGGTCGTACGGAAGACTTCGTCTTCCGTGATGACGAGAGACGAAGTCTCTCGAACCACTTGGCCCCGAGGCGGTTCACTAAGTGGTATGTGAGTCACCTGTATCGACTGGTTACTACGGGTTTCAAAGAGTACATGACTCAAATAAGGCGTTGTCGAGTAGTTGTTCCGGCGGCGAACGAAGTGAGCCGCCGGCCTTTTTGGTCTGCTCACGGAGCGAAGCTCCGTGGCATCCAGCAAATCCTTCGGATTTGCGTGACAGCTTTTTCAAGGCTCGCGAGACGCCCTCGGCGTCTCGCTGCCCCACGGGCGACGCACAGGTCGCCCGTGGAGAGCGGTGCTGAGCGAACGAAGTGAGCGAAGCACCCGTGAGGAACACCACGGAATAACGATTCACAAGAAATTGTTCCGGCGGCGAACGAAGTGAGCCGCCGGCCTTTTTGGTCCAGCTTTTTCAAGGAGCGGTGCTGAGCGAACGAAGTGAGCGAAGCACCCGACGCAGAAAAAGGTGGGAGTGTCTCATTCGTAATCGTGGGCCACGACGCCCCGACGACGCCGGACTTTTCGCTGTCGGATCTCCCGGGCGGCGCCGGCCGGCTCGACCTGCTCGCGCGGTGTGTCAACGCCGGACTGTTCCTCTCGCACGGGATCCGCGAGAACGTCCGCGTCCACCTCGTTTTGAGCGACACCTTCACCGTCAGCTTCGACGGCGGCACCGTCCGCAACCTCGCGCCCGACGAGCGCAACGTCGCCGCCCGGGTTCGCGGCGCACTTGCGGCAAGCGACGGAGCCATCGGTCACCAACCCGCCGAGCCGTCCCCCGGCGTCCGGCTCTACCGCATGGGGTTCGAGGAGACGCTCGAGTCCGTCGCCGGCGGCGGGCGACGCGTCTCGGGCCCGGGACAGGGCGGGCCACCCGATCCGACAGCCATCCAGCTCCACGAGGACGGAACGCCGCTGCCGGAGCTCGCGGTGCCCGACGCGCCCGTGTTCGTCCTCTCGGATCACCACGACTTCAGCGAGGAGGAGGCGGCGCTGCTTTCGACCGTCGCCGACGAACGCGTCCGGGTCGGCCCCGAGCGCATCCACGCCGACCACGCGATCGCCATTGCGCACAACTATCTCGACACTGACGGCTACCAACGGTACTGAAACGGCGCAGGAGACGGCATCGGATATCGTGAGTCGGGTCTTTTGCTCGTTAAAATCAGCGTGCGAGAGACAGTGTCCACCGGCACTGGCAGTGCGTGGTCACCGATCTGTCGCCACTGCACGGGCAGCGACGGCCACCAGTGCCACCCCGAGGACGATCATCGTTCCCTGGGAAGCCACGGCGACGACGGACCCTACTTCACCGCCGGTCGCCACTGCGAGTATCTCGGGTACTGCACGCAGTGAGCCGAGCACAGCCAGCGCGCCCAGTGCTCCGATCCCGTAGACTGAAAGGCGCTCGCGGTCGGTCTCCCGGCCGACGGAAGCAAACCCCACGGCGAGAATACCGAAGAAAGCCGGAATGAGCGCCGTAATGCTGGCGAAATCGGTCAGAACCCAGGCGCCGACGCCGAGGACAACCAGCGCCACGCCGATGATGAGTCCACTGGTGAAGACGAACTGCGTGCTGTCAGCCATGGCAGTACCTTTGGCCACAAGACCGTAATAGGTTGGTTACGGAAAGACGAGGGGAAAGCCTCGCGGTTCACGTGGTGTCCGCGTCGATCCGGGGTCGAAAGCCCGATCGGTGAACCGCACTCCGGTGCCGAAACGACCGCGGTCGAGTTCACCCCATCGCTTCTAGAACGAGTTTGCGTTCTGCGGAGCTCAGTCGCTGTGAGATGGAGGATTTCGAGACGCCGAACTCGTCGGCGATCTCGTCGAGGCCGATCTCGCGGGGGCGTTCGTAGTACCCCTGTTCGATCGCCCAGTCGATGGTTTCGCGTTCGAGGTCGGTCAGCCGGGAGACGTTCACCGTCTCGAGTTCGTGGGGTCCCTCGAGCTTCGAGACCAGCGAGAGCTGCCGGACCGATACCTCGGCGATCTCCGAGACGTCCCGGACAACGTCCATCAGAGTGAGTCGGTCCGGTGGATACGTTTCGACGATCAACTCGCCCTGTTTCCGGTCGGTGATCACCGCGACGCACTGGTGTTCGGTGAAGGCGTTGCAGAAACACGACTCTTCGACGTCTGTACTGACGTACTGGACGGAGTCGACCGACTCCCGGCCGGTCGAGGCCTTCGTGATCAGGTGGCAGTCGCCGTTCAGGCTCGCCGTTTCGATCTCGGTCACGCAGGAACATGCGTCCGTGAGCGGACAGGGGTGATCGTCTGGGAGACGCACGGACAGTTCCGCGCGCAACTCCCGGGAATCACCGAGCAATTTTCCGATGGCGGTTCCCGATCCCATGTGAAAAAATTTCGTCCCGGCTGGCAATAATCTCCCGAGGCTTTTCCCGTAAAGATAACCGACGAAGTGTTTATTATCTCGACCGGTACGGAGGAATCGTTCGGGGCCCGTAGCCCGGCGTCTCCCGTCGATCCGGAAGTCTTAAACGACGAACGAGACTGTATCAACATGCGGGCCGGTGGGGTAGCTTGGTATCCTTCGGCCTTCGGGTGGCCGTAACCGCAGTTCGAATCTGCGCCGGCCCACTGGGTACATACCCTTTTTCCCGCATTCCCTAACATTTAGCCGCCGCTTTCGGGGGTGGTGCGCGTGAGGTTCGTTCGAGCCTCACAGCTCTACAACCCGAGTACTGGCGAGCGGATCGCCCACCCCGACGCCGGGGCGAGTGACGAAGAGGTTCGCGAGGCCGTCGACGGCGCCGGCGAGATCGTCACCGACGGGGGCCGCCCAGTGATCCGGGCGGAACGTATCTGTCGGTTCTGCCGACGATCGCTTCGCAACGAGCCGTATCGGTGTTGGTACTTTGGCGTCTGTCGGGCGTGTTCTCGGCGGTTCGGGGAGGGATCGCAGTGAGCATCGACGCCGCTTCACCGGCCGGGACGCCGGACAGTGACGATCTCCCGCGAGTCGAAGCGATTACTACCGAAACCCGGTCTCTTCCGGAGCCAGCCTCACACGGCGCCGCCGGGATGTTCGTGCTCAACGACAGCTGTCGACCCGCTTCGAGTGTCGACTGGGATGCCGGCCGGGGACGAAACCTTCCCGACGGGAGCGTTTATCAACACGCTCGAGCGGCCGCGTACGCTCTTGATGACGAGCGGGTTCACGATTCAGACGCCGAGAAGGATCGGATCGTGCTTTCGAGAGACTACGTGATCGGTGGCGCCGAGCACGCCGTCGTGATGACCGACAGCCGATGGCGCGGTGGCAAGGGTGAGGGAGACGACTACTCCCCTTGGTGGAAGTACGATCTCACCCTGAAGCCCGTCGACGGAGACGGAGAGATCGCCTGGGGTCGGACACCCGTCGAAGCGCTTACTCTGAAGATCCAGCCACAGTATCCTGATCTCGTCGATAGCCGTGGGCAGGGTGTGGAAACTCCCTACGGGCTCGGCTCCCTAGTACACGTTCAGGCAACCTGGGTCGACGACCCGTACGAACTCCTCGAGAAAGCACAGGATCTCCTCAAGCACGCACTGAACTACGACTTCGACTCACACCTCGTGAATCACGACAGCCTGCGGTTCTGGAAAGCGGAAGCACACGTCCGGTTCAGTAAGGAGAAGCTTCAGGATATGGTTCACACACTGCGGCAATCGGCCGATTTGATGGCGCGTCACGCTGCCGACCTGGAGACGACCGGGATTCACGAAGAGAACGAATGGCTCGAGGCGAAGATCACGAGTTCCGATTGGGAGCAGCTCGGGTTTCCCCAGCTGAACGTTCCCATCCTGTTGAAGATCTACCAGTCCGACGCCGGCGAGCGAGCCGAATTCCCGTTCAACCAGCCGAAGATCGAAGCCGCTCTTCTCGGGAATCCTGGCGGTGAGAAACTACACTTCGACCGATGGGACGCGGTGATGCAAGCGCTCGAGGAGATCGTACTGTCACACCTGACGTGGGCTGACGTGGGCGTGGGCGATCTCATCGAAGACGACTACTTCGACGGCGCCGCTGCCGACCCGTGCGAATGGAAACATCCCGAGGGGCGCCGAGATTGGTTGAAGCAACACTACGAGAGCCTTGTCCCGGATCTCTACCGAGAGGCGACGAAAGCGAACACGACGCTCGTCTACGACATCCTGGACGTGGTGCGCCGGTACGGTCGGGTAAACTATCAGACGCTCATGGACGAAACTGGCGCCGCCTATCGGACCGTACGTGAGCACGTCACCCGTCTCTGTGCGATGGGCGGGGAAGAGCCGGGAATCCTGAAGAAGATCCAAGACGTAGAAACGTGGGTTGCCTTCTCGAGCCGATATTTCGAGGAAGATGCCGACGAAGCGCTTGATCAGGTGCGGCCCGACGACACCCCGGAAGATCGACGCGAACGCGCGGAGGAACGTCGGGAACGTCGCCGCGAGCAACGTGACGACGAGAACGATGACGACCAGGAGGAAGACGCCGACGACCAGGAGGGAGATCGTGCCGACTGGGTGAGTGTCGATCGACTCAGTTGGACGCTTTCCCAACTGGCCCGTGCTGCCGAGAAGGGTCACCTCGTCGACGAAGACGTCCGAGTGAACGTCACTCCCTACGACTGGCTCGAGCCGAGACCGGGCTGAATCCGGGGTTCACCGGGTAAATCGCCCGGATCGATAGCGACAGCTTCGCGCAATCACCCTCTTTTTCGGCCGATTCACCTCTGATTTGTGAGTGTTACACTTCGGTTAGGTAATTTTCCTGTCTACTTTTACTTTCACCTAGCTGTTAACGACGATCGAAGAGCAAAATCACCCCAGTTTTGGGCCGGAATCCGGCCGTGAGGGAAGCCTCGAGACGGTCGCGATCGCGGGTGAGATCGCCCCGATCGGCCGGTTCTGTTGGCTCACCACCTTGCCAGCCCCCCCTACCGTAAAGTGCCGCTGGGGCGGCGAACCTAAAACGGCCGGGGGCAGACCGCCCCCGGCCTCCCGCACAACTCGAGGCGAGCGTACGCCACAGTAGAGCCAGTGAGACGGTGATACACAGGGGTGGTAGTCGTTGAAGGGCCACAGTGAGGGTTCGGCAAGGGACTCTGCCAACCGCCCGTAATACAGGGAAAGGAAAGGAGAGAGCGAGCGGCGTGATCGGGCCGGCGCCGTGGGCGTGGGCCGAAATACGTGATTACTCCTCGATCCAAGGAACAACTGACCGATCTACAAATACACCGTTCTCCGCTTCCCTTACGGCTTCTTCACCAAACACCCTAGTAAACAAGCGGAATAGATCCTCGTAGTAGCTCGTTGGGCGGTTCTGCTCGAGAATTTGGACGATGCCTTTGTCCGGGCGGTCGACACCCCGAAGACCGAGATACGTTCTGACAAACGCCTCTGCAGCGGTGTATTGCGACTCCGAGAATAGATAGGTTGGGAGAACCAAGTTTTCCGTCTCTCGGCCAGACGGCGCACCTCGAGCTACGAGAAGGCGACCGAGGGGAACGCCTTGTTTTCGGGGTTCGATGGTCGAACCATGGGGATTCTCGCGATCGCGATACGTGCAGCCAACCCCCACCTCTTCTAATATTCCCTCGATGTGGACCCGTTCTTGTTCGTTGCTAACGCTCCAAAGAGGCTTGAACAACTGGGCCGAGATCGACCCTCCAGCGAATATTCCAGCGACAGCTCGCGTAAGCACTACGTGCATAGTCCCATCAAGATCGTCCCACCCATTTTTCGTTACAACCTGCCACCCTCGTAAGGCGTCAGGCATGGCATCGCCTTCGATCCAAGGACGGATACGAGATCGAGGAAGGCCCAGAGCAGTAGCAACAGCGTGACTCCCGAGGTCCGGGTGCGCTGTCGTGTAGCGTTCTACCCGGTGATACTGAGAGACGAGTTCGTGGACGGACGCATCACTTTTGGTTTCATAAGTAGCAAAGAACTCATCTCGAAGACCCGTCTTGTCCATCAGTTCTGATAATGGGGAGATGAGGTTTAAAAGATGTCCCTAAGAATTACGAGACAGCCACCTTAGGTGAGGGAGAAATCAGTGTGGAACCTTCGCCATCACGGTGGACAAAAACGAGACACAACCATGCAATTGAAACAGTTTATTGGGGATAGAGAGGCAGTATCGCCCGTCATCGGAGTGATTCTGATGGTGGCGATCACCGTGATCCTTGCGGCCGTGATCGGCACGTTCGTCCTTGGACTCGGTGATCAGGTTGGAGACACTGCGCCGAACGCGAATTGGGATGTTGACGTTGATGATGATGGTGATGTGACGTTTACACACAACGGCGGGGAAAGTGTAAACAGTGATAACCTTTATCTCAATGATGATGATGGTTCTGAAGCTGTAGAAAATGACAACCTTAGTGGTGATCTTGTGGTGGGAGATACACTTTCAGCAGGTGATTCAGTCAGCCTAGATGACCCTGCCAGTGACGAAGTTCAACTCATTTGGCAGTCTGGAGACACGTCGACTATTCTTGCAACTGCACAGACTGAATAGATAGCTAATTCTACTCTTTGACAATTCATAATTCCAGGATACCTATCGCTCAGGAGGTTTCAAGAGTGATAACTGGCAGGGAGGATTTATCAATGAAATCATTCGATACAGATATAGCCACCACGATGACGGGGGGTTCCTGTTGGGCGAGTCACGAAGTAACGGCGCGTCACAATGTGTACGGCTCCTCCCGCCTAGTGGGGGTGGACAAACCATGCAATTGAAAGAGTTTATCGGGGATAGGGAGGCAGTATCGCCCGTCATCGGAGTGATTCTGATGGTGGCGATCACCGTAATCCTTGCGGCCGTGATCGGCACGTTCGTCCTTGGACTCGGTGATCAAGTTGGGGACACTGCTCCGAACGCGAATTGGGATGCAAGCTATGATTCAACCGCTGATGAGGTCATTTTCACTCACCAGGGAGGCGATAGTGTTGATGCCGAGTTGCTGACGATCAACTCGGATGATAACGTGTTCGATACTTCAAATACAGACTTCGCTGAAGATGAACTGTCGGCGGGTGACAAAGTCTGGAGAGAAGCTGACGGTGGTGCAACCGGTGAAGTCTCCGTTCGACTCATCTGGGAATCGGGAGATACATCCAGTGTCCTGGCAACTGAAGAGGTTGAAATATAATGGAAATTAAAGAATTTATTCGTGGAAAGAAAGCGGTATCGCCCGTCATCGGAGTGATTCTGATGGTGGCGATCACTGTGATCCTAGCGGCTGTGATCGGCACTTTCGTGCTCGGACTCGGTGACCAAGTTGGTGAAACCGCTCCGAGTTCCCAGTTCGATACTACCGAAAGTATTGAAGACGACGAGATTACGGTGACTTTCAATCATCAGGGAGGGGATGCAGTTGAGGGCGAAGAACTTCAAGTGAACGTTAATGCTGACAACGTGGACGAAGAGAATAGCGATCTTGAAGTAGATGATCAACGATATTCAGCAGGAACTTCGTTCGACGTAATGGTCAAAGCAGACGATGATAGCAATTCAGTGGAAGGTGACCTTACGCTAGTTTGGGCATCTGGTGATCGTTCATCCATCCTATACACGCATACCCTTGATGTGAGTGAAGACGACCTCGAATCTACGTCATGAATTGAACTTTTTTTATTTTGTGTTTGTCATTACGATCTGAAAATTGTCTCCAGTTTTACTTTCGCCTGTCGGGTGCCACGGTGATCACCGCCGCCGTGCCACCGGACGGTCGGCAGTCTCGAGGCGCGCACAGCTGTCGTCTTCAACACTTGCGTTCCGGTTCCCCGGATCCGGTACACTGCGAATCCGTACCATCCTTTCTGCTGTCGTAGCTTTTCGTGGTACTTCTCGTAGATCTTGAAGTTCCCCGGATTCCCATCCGAGTGCTTGTGCGCCGTCGCTTTGAACTCCCAGGGCGTCCCGTTCCGGAGCCCATCGTACCACGAACAATCAAGCCTCTTTCCCTCCTCGTCGGTCAACCGGACGTTGTACTTGTCCGCCAGGTAGTACTCGCAGGCGGTGCCGTGTTTGTTCGCTTTGTGGCTTGGCATCTATCGCCTCTCACGCGCACCGTGCGTCTTATATATCGACTCCTCGGGGTCTCTCACCGGCAGCCCACGGCTTGGACCGCCGCCACCGCGCGCGGGCCGTGGGCCGTCACTTCCCCGTCTCGTGTCGGGGGGTCGGTTGACGTTGACAGCGTGGCATCCCGGCGGAGTCATCCAGTTATCGCCTCCACCCTGTCAAGCCGATCGGCGTGTGCGTTCTCTTCGCGGTGTTCCTTCCGGCGCTTTCGCACCCATTCGTGGCTGAACGGCACGAACTTGGCGGCTTCGCGGGTTGACAGCTCCTCTTCGGCCGTCCGAACGGCCGTCCACACCGCCACGTCGTAAGCCACATCCCCCGGTTCGGGATTCCCGTCGTCTTCCTCGCCGTCGCTCCAGCTCCACACCGCCGGATCCTTCGTGTTGTACCGCCAGTCCGTCTGTGGAATCCCGTCGATCCGGAAGCGTTCGTCCCGGATCTCCCCGGACTTGATCTTGTCCGCCACGATCGCCTGCTTCTTCGAGGTCTTCTTGATGATCACCCCGACGCGCCACAGCAACGGGTGGATCGAACTCTCGTCGTGCGCGATGTACACCAAGAGACCGTTGTACTTCCGGATCTTGAACACCAGCGGCCCCATCTTCTTCCGCATCAAGTAGCCGGACTTCCCGCTTCCATCGCCGACGCTCGAGAACTCGTCACCGATGAACAGCTTTTGAGATTGTTCGTGCTCGAGCGGGTCACCGTCTTGCTGCACCCACTGTTCCATCGTCCGGAAGTCGGGCACGAACCCGCTCCGGGTGTCACCGTCCGAATCGGTCCATTCGTCGACTTCTCGAAGCGTGGGGATGTTGCTCGCGACCTGTTCGATCCCGAGGAGATGCTTCGCTCGTTGGCCCACTAGCCCACCGAGATCCGTCTTCCCGGTGCCCATCTCCCCGAGAATCACGATCACCGGCGCGGGCGATTCGATGATCTGATCCACCTTCTGGATCGCTTTCATCCCGGAAATATCGGCGCGTTGCTGTTGGTCACCGGTGAGGTGTTTGAGGGTCGGCATGTCCCCCGCGTGAAGGGCTTCCCGACCGGTTTCGGTCGCGGCGATCGACCGGATCTCTTGGACTTCCTGGAGATCTCCCGCTTCGCCGGGCATCCGTCCGGGGTGATCGGCGTGCATCGGATCGTAGTTCTCCTCGAGAACCGAGAGGTATCGACTCACCTGTTGATCGCGAACGATCCCGGTGTGTCGGTGTGCATCCGGCTCCCGGACGTTGTAGCCATCCTGGTGCTCGCGAAACTGCGCCGGGGTGTACACGTCGTTGTCGTCAGTCATCGGTGACAGCCTCCTGTGGTGTCGTCTCGCCGGCGCCGTTCGTCTTCGGCTCGTCGATCACCGGCTCGGCGAACTCCTCGAGTTCGATCGTCGGGAGATCGTCCGGACCGGTCCCTTCGATCTCTGTCGAGAAGTTCTCGAAGACGTCTTTCACCGCGTCGGGGTCCATCAAGGTGCCCCGCTCGCGGGCTTCGGCTCCCTCGTTCACCAGCGTTTCCTGGATGTCGGCGCCGAACTCGCTCACCGATTCGCGCATCACGTTCAGGGTGATGTGGGACTCGGTGAGCTTGCTGTACATCGATTCCATGTGAGACTTCTTCGTGAGTAGCTTTGTATCCTCGATCTCCGAGAGCCACACGCCGGTCACCCGCAGCTGATCGAGATCTTCGTCGTATTCGAACTCCTGGACCGCCCACGCCGCCGAGCCGTTGACGGGATAGGGAGCCGCCCCCTGCACCTTCTTGTCTTCCCAGATTCCTGGCTCGACGTAGTACTTCTCGAGGGTGTCACCTACCGCGTTGACGTGATGGACTTCGACCATTCGGCGTTGTCGAAGTCGCCGGACGAACGCGACGAAGAACCCGAACAACGCCGGGCCGAACAGCAACAGCGCGGCGATCCACCCGACCACGATCGGGGGCACCGTGGGGAGATCGGGCCGGTAGATCACCAGCGCGGCGCCGATGCTGAACAACACGCCGAGTACAAGCAGCTGTGCCTCGGCGAGAATCCAGGTGAGACGATCGCTCCACCCGCCGAACGTCGTTGATGTGTCACTCATGCTTTCATCACTCCACTGTCTTCCTTCCACAGCACGTATCCCGCGCCACCGAGAGAGGCGAAGATCGCCAACAGCATCCCGGAGAAGAGCCCGGATTCACCGCCGAAGTGCCGGAACGGATCGTCTCCGGATTCATCCATCTCGGTAGAGAGTCGAATCGACGAGCCGCCAGCGCCCACGCCCACGGCGTGCCCACCGGCGAACTCTTCGACGGGCATCACGATCACGGTGGTTCGGTCACCAAAGACTCGCTCTTCGATTCGGGGGATCCGGGTCGCTCCCGCCTCCCCCATGCCGGCCACGCCGTCGGCGATCTGGACGTGGGTCGTTCGCTCAGCTTCGATCCCGAGCCGGAGCTGTGAGTTTTCGAACTCCCAGCCCACGATCGTCACTGCATCGGAGAGTCGGATCTCTTCCTGGTGCTCGAGCGTGTCGGCTTCCGACTCGTCGAGAATCGTCTCGGCGACCGATTCGTTCACCGTCTCGTTTGCTGGTGCATCGGCAGCTGCGGCAGCGCCCACAAGGCCACCGCTCGCGGTCACCACAAAGAGCGCCACCGCTAACCCGCTTGCCAGCACGAAAAATCTGGAGCTCATGATCTCTATCTCGAGTTAGTTCCCCGGCAGCATCGAGAGGGCCGCCTGGTACAGGGCGAGCACGAGCAAGATCGCCACCGCGATCCCACCGTACGCGCTTGCGTCTACCTCGAAATCGTCGAACCAGTCGCCCCATCCACCGCCGAGAATCGGGTCACCGCCGGCGGTAGCGTCTTCGTAGGCTGCGATTAGCTCTTCGTATCGCTCTTGTTCTTCCTCCCACTCTTCTTCAGTGATGTAGTTGTCATCATCCTGTGGTTCTGTTTGACTGAACTCGGTTTCGTCGACTTCTTCACCGTCGGCGTCTTCGAGCTTCTTGATCTCGAAGGTGTCCGTGATTCGGATCGTCTCCATGTGGGTGTCTTCCGCTTCGGTGTAGTACTCCACAGAGTCGATCTCGGCGATCTGCTCTTCGAGCTGGTCACTGATATCGACGACCCACTCTTGATCGTCAGTAAACTCGAAGTCATCACGGGTTACCTCCGCCACTTCGTCTTGATTTGTCTCGATCAGGTACAGAATATCCTCGTACGGCTGCTCAGTGAAGGTCACCTCACCGCCGTCGATTCCCTGTTCGTAGGCTGTCCAAACACCCTCCGATTCGGTGACATCGTAGGTGAAGAACACGTCCCCATCGAGATCCGCAGGGTCGTATATCTCTCCGGCAGAAAATGTGGTGTCACCCGTGAATCCGAACGTGCCCCGAAGCGTGGCGTTGTACTCGTCGATCTCGATAGTCGCCTCGCGGTCCGGATCGACCGGGACGTTCAGCGCCATGAGATCGGCGATCGCCTGGGGATACCGCTCGTCATCCGAGAGGAGTTCAGCCTGTTCTCGAGGTGTGAGCAGGTCGTCGACGGTGATGTCACCGCTTTGAACGTCGCCGTAGACGGAATCGAGCCACAGAATAAATCCGTCTCGGACGTTGCCGAAGTTCTCGGACATCTCCTCAAAGAGATCGCGCCACTCCTCTTCGACGAGATAGGTGAATTCAGGCTCATCGTTGTAGCTATCGTCTTCATCGAATACCTGAACTTCTGCCCACACGTCTGCCTCGTTGTCAAAGGTGTAGTCGGCACCCGAATCGTAGGCGTCGATAGTCTCCTCTTCTTGGTCATGTTCGGGTGACCAATCGAGGGTGGTCGTTTCCTCGCTGTCTCCAGCAGTGATCTCACATTCGACCTCGAGCACGAGCAGCGTGTCGGTCGTTCCATCGGGGTATTCCCACTCTTCTTCTCGGTAACCCCACTCAGTGGAGATATTGTCTCCGTCGTGACCGATGTACATGATGCTAGTGAGAGAAGCGTCTTCATGTTCATCGATCACCTCATACTGGTTCATCAGCTCGTGAATCGATTCGTTCCAGTTTTCGTGAGCGTTGCGCCGGATCGTGGTTTCGTACTCGTCGAGTGCGGTTGTACCGGCGTCTTCACACTCGGACTGGCTTGATCCGTCGTTCAACTCCTCGATTGCGGCGATCTTCGCTTCCGCGTAAGCGACGTGATCAACGCCGCGGAGAATTTCCCGGTTATCGACGAATGTACTGGCGTTGTCGGATTTTCTCGAGTGCAGGGTACTGCGAACGTCGGTTTCCAGCGCTTCCGCCGAAAGTCCGTCAGAGGGCGGGTCCGACGCCATTCGGGTGGCCGTTTCGTACAGCCACCCGGACACATGGATCGGGGAGCCCCACGGATACTCTTGAGCGGTTTCATACCACGGTTCTGACTCGTCTTCGTCATCACCGTTGTCTTCCTCGGCAGTGACGGAGCCGGACACTGCGAGACCGGACCCTGCAGCTGCCGCGCCGGCACAGACGCGCATGAACCCGCGCCGGTTCAGATCGCGGCGAAGAGCACGACCCCGTAGATCACCAGCATCGCGAGCATCCACGCGATCGCGATCACCACCGCCGACCGACGCGATACTACCATCCGTCTCATGGGTTTGAGTAGAACTCATTTTTCTGTGGGCTGTGGGCGATTAGGCGGTGTAACTCAGGTGGACGGTGGCAGCCGCGAGCAGCAGCGTAAAGCCGAGCTGACTCACGTCGTGCCACATCACGAGCGACTCGAAGGCCGGGACGAACACGTACATCACCGGAGCGAGAAGCGCGAACGCGATCACGACGAACTCCTCGGGCTCGTAGCTCGAGCCGTCGATCTCGTTGGTGGCGAGGATCCAGACGATCCCGAACAGCACGATCAGGAGACTCGCCGAGATCTCGGCGCCGCCGACCGTCCAGATCGGCGCCGTGAAATCGTACCCCCCGAAGATGTTCAACTCGAAGCTGAACACCCCGAAGATGAACGATCCGAACCACGGCACCAGGATCAACGCCAGCATGTCGATCAGCATGTTCTGTGCGCCCGTTATCGTCGACAGACCGCGAGTGTATGAACTCGCCATAGTGCGTATACACAGACTACTCAAATCTGCGAAAGAACGGGGAATATCGTGGTATAGGCGTCTATACTGTCTATTCTGTGGACATTAGCGAACGACTTTCCCGCGGGACGAGCAACGGAAAGTATGGAGATCAGGAAACTCCGGAAGTTGGATCGATGTACCGCGGGGATCACGGTTCCGAAGGACGATCTCCGCGCCGAGGGTCTTCTCGATGACGAGGGGAACCTCATCGAAGGGGAACACGTCGCGATCGAGAAGGTCGGGGATGGGGAATGGCGAGTGAGTCGATTCGACGCCGAGACCGTTGAGATCAGCTAGCCATGAGACTTTACAGAGATACAAGACTGGAAAACGAACCCCGCCCGACCCCCCGGTTCCCGTGGGCTTGGGCCGGCGGAATGGAAAGTCGACTTTCCCGCTAACGATGGGCTGGAAAAGAGAACCATTGACCGAAGACGAACTCGAGCAGCTGCTCGAGGCCGCGAGGGATCACCCGCTCCGGTTCGAACTCACCGTTCGGACGCTCGCGTTTACCGGGATGCGCGCCGACGAGTTCGCGCACATGACCGCCGACTGGATGGACTGGCAGGGGGAGAAAGTGCGTGTTCCGGCGGAAGAAGGTGATTGGACGCCGAAAACGTCTCACGCTGTTCGGACGATTCCGCTGAAGGATGTCGACACGCTTCGGTTGCTTCGGCAGTACTTCAAGCGGAACGACGAGATCGGGGTGACTCGGCAGACGATCCGGAATAGGGTGTGTACGGTCGCGAAGGACGCCGATCTAGACAAGAAAGTGACCCCGCATATCCTGCGGCACACCTACGGAACGACGATCGCTCATCGGGGAGCATCACCGCAGTATATCCGGCAGACGATGGGGCACGCCGATCTCTCGAGTGCGAACGATTATCTGCAGTACGCGGGGACGCAATTGGATTCGGAAGCCAACGAGCTATGGTGACTACCTCCAAAGCTACTCTCCGGAATCAACAATAGGGATGCGAGAGTATCTTATTTATTCAGCACTCACAGTGAATGTGCCTGAGAGATCCTCCTCCTCAAAATTCTCTACGTCAAGGGTAGATACAACGAAACTCACGAGTATGGTCTCCCCCGGGGACACATCAGTAAATTCTGTACTATCTTCCACTTGATCGTCGTAGATCTCGAAATATTTGTCGGTCCACCCGCCGTATTCGCACCCGAAGCCGAGGTACCCTTCAACTTCCTCTTGAGTAGCTTCAAATGACAACGTTATATCCCGACTTTCATCAGACTGATTAGTCACACTGAAAGCGTATCCCCAAGCCGACATGGTTGTACTATGGGTATACGGGTCCTTACCGATAACATGGCGATCTTCCAGATCATGAGTATGATGGAAAGTTCCGACTTGGTATCGAGAGTTAACATTGACTCCTTTTCCACCTTCCTCACTAGTGAAGTCGATAGACAGTTCACCGTTGTCTGTCTGACTAACAGTGTCACTCGCCTCATCGCTTGCGTCAAGCGCGATCAGGCCATCCGTATCGTCCACTACGTTAATATTTGCTTCTCTGTCCGCAGTCATGGCACTGAACGCGCCACTACCCATTGCAGCCGCCCCGCCAGCGACGAGCGATCCCATTCCGATCACGAATTTGCGTCGTTGCATGGTTCTTTCACCTTTGTTTTGTCCGCACACCCCCGCGCCCACCTACGTCCGAGCAGCGGGCCGTCGTGGGAAGCGTGCTCAGTTTCCCCTATAACCTATACCCATACTGTATTGGGGCACCTGAAGCATGAAGGGAGAAACTCAGAGCATACCAGAATATTCTGACGAGTTATCAGACCTGCCTTGAGATCCATTCTACAGTCTCTGGAATCCCCTGAAATTCTGGTTTGATCTGTTCAGGGTCGCTCTGAAACCCGAATATTCTCTCTGAAAACCGTATCAAGGCTATTCTGGAGCGAGTCCGGCAGCCGAAAGTGCATCGTCCCAGGAGCCAAACCGACGATTATAGGTCCCGGGACTGAACGCACCCTCTTCGATCATATCGGTCGTTTTCGGAACCGCGCCCTTCTCGTCGGCAATCCGATGCAATTCCGAAAGCAATTCGTCTCGAGAGATCTGTCCGGAAGACTCACGAGGATCAAGTCCAGCAGCTTCGAGTGCACCGTCCCATGAACCGAATCGCCGGCGATACGTTCCCGGATTGAATGCTCCGTCTTGAACCATATCCGTCGTGCGAGGAGCCGAACCTCTTTCGTCGGCGAGACGACGTAATTCATTGAGTAATTCTTCTCGGGAAACTCTCTCCAGTGATTCGCGAGGATCGAGTTCGGCAGCCTCGAGTGCGTCGTTCCACGATCCGAATCGTCGATGATACGTTCCGGGGCTAAACGCTCCGTCGCGTTCCATATCCGTCGTTTTTGGGCTCGTACCGTGCTTGTCGACGAGACGTCGTAACTCTTCGAGTAGTTCGTCCCGTGGAATTTCCTCGGGCGCCTTTCGAGGCTCGAGTTCGGCAGCCTCGAGTGCGTCGTTCCACGATCCGAAGTGAGATCGGTACGTATTCGGGACGAACTCACCGTGATCCTTCATTTCGCTCCACGTTGGAGATCTCCCGAGTTCGTCAGCGACCCGTTGTAGTTCAGCGATCAGCTCCTCGCGTGAGGGTTCACGACGATCGGGCCGCGGCGAGAGGCCCGCCGCTTCGACTGCCTGATTCCAGGAACCGAATCGGTTTCTGTAGGTTTGGGTGCCGTGGTGCCCTCGAGAAGTCATGTCCTTTTCCTTCGGAGTTCGATCTAACTCGTCTGCCAACCGCCGCAGCTCGGCGAGAAGTTCTTGGTCTGGAATGCGGTGTCCCATCGGCTTTTTCAAATCTGCCTCCGCGAGTGCATTTCCCCATGATCCAAACTGTTCTCTGTACGCCTGCATCGAGTACGAACCTTTTTCGTCAATCTCGTCGGGCGTAGGTGCTCTTCCCAACTCGGTAGCGAGACTCTGAAGATCTGACCGCAATTCGTCAGGCGAGGCAGTCATCTAGTTCAAAGTGACACCTGAATAGTGTAAATATCCCGTTTGTTCAGTAGCTGATTCCTCATCGAGATTCGCTACGACCGTCTTTTCCACCGATCGGGCCGGATTTTTCCTGGCGGTCGAGGCGCTGGGATGGGCCACCGCAATCCAGCATCTACCTCGCCTTTGAGATACGCTTCTCCCCAGTTAGTAATCCGATACAGCTCTGCATGAGTCCGATCGTCGATTAGGGGTGCGACGAACCCGGCGTGTGAGAGTACCCGACACCGTTGGTGAACTTGCCCATCCGTAACTGTCTGCGAGATCGCGTCGGCAATCGTGGAGGGAGTTGCGAGATCGTGTTCTGCGAGGTATTCGAGAATCCGTTCTTCTATTAGGACCATCCAAGACGACGAGTACCGCATTTATACAATACCCTCTCCCTCGAAATCAGAATTTCCACCAATCGACTCCAATTCGTCGAGGTAAACCCAGTTTTTCGTATCGAGTCTCCCATAGAGATACGCCTCTCCGTCTTCAGTGATCACGTAGATCCCGTTCCCAGCTGCTTGATAAACCCCTTCTCGGCGAGGATCTTGCATCGTTTATCGGTGTACTGTCTGGAATAGTGGATGTGTCCTGCGCCGGCCCACTGTTCGGCACCTCACAACCGCGAGCGAAAGCCAGCGTTGTGTAGCGTCCCCACCCGGGAACAGCGGGACGTGCCGGAGGGCCCAGACCCCTTTCCGTCCGAGGAACTCGTCACAACGCCGTCCCGCAGTAGTCACACGCGGTCAGATCCGGATCGTTCGGCGCACCACAGTCGGGGCAGTTTTGCCGCCGTCTCTCGGCACCGCCGCCAGCGTCGCCGTCGGTGGCGTCGGGCACCGGCGCCCCGCAGGAACTGCAGAAGTTGACACTGTATTCACGATGCTCGTCTTGGCCGTCCGAACTTTCACCATCCTTGCCATCGCCGTCCTCGCCGTCACCGTCCGCACCATCGCCGTCCTCGCCGTCACCGTCCTCGTCGACGGGTTCGAAAGCGAGTTCTGCCCCACAGTTGGCGCAAAACCGTGGCTCACTCTCGCTATCGCGGTCCGGGGCACGCTGCGTTCGATACACCTGGATCATTCCGATCAGGATCATCGTTCCGAACACGACCCAGGCGATGGGTCCCATCGCGAGGAACGCCACGAACAACACGTAGCCGACGACGAGGAGGCCGACGGCCAGGAGGGCAGTCCGCAGGGACATACGCCCTTCTACCGACGAGGAGACAATAATCCTTTTCGACAGGTCGATTTGTTTGAGGCGGAGCCTCCGTTCTCAAGGAGCAACGCAGCGATCATCGGGAAGGAGAGCGTTAGCGAGAGCAAACCTCTCGTTCGCAGATCAGAACACTTCGCCTTCTGAGGACGCAGTAGGGTGGGAGGAAGCCGAGTCACCGATTTTCAAATCGGCGCTACCGACGAAGGCGCCGTCACCGACGACCGGTGGCGAGACTCACGCGATCGCGTCGAGGTAGTTTTCGAAGACCGCGTGGACACGCTTCGCCTGCCGTTCGTTGGCTTCGGTCAGGGTCTTCCGGACCGCATCGAAGTCTGGCTCGGTTTCCGGATCGTCGGCGTCGGCTTCGACCGAGTCGACGAGATCCCTGCCGTACTCCAGCCCGATCTCGGGGTGAAACTGCACCGTAGCGTGATCGCCCACCCGCATTGCCTGCAGACAGACGCCGTTTGCGGCGACGATGTCGGCGCCGTCCGGCGGCTCGACCACACCGTCCCCGTGACTCTGGAAGCTCACGAACTGCCGAGGGACGCCATCGAACAGCGGATCCCCCCAGTGGACGGCGCCGCGATACCCCAGTTCACCGTCGGACAGCTCCTCGACGCGACCGCCGTAGGCGTCTGCGATCGCCTGATGGCCGAAACAGACGCCGAAACACGACAGGTCGACGTCGCGGATCCACGCTCGGAGCTCGTCGAGGTACGGCTCGTCGTCGTAGACGCTGTCTGCCGATCCCGAGATGATAGCTGCGTCGTACCCGCCGGGATCCGGGAACGTTCGCTCCTGGATTCGGTAGTCCGAAAGCGAACATCGGTATGAATCGAGCTCGCCGAGGATTCCGCGGAAGTTGTCGAACGTCCGATCGGGATTCGGCGAGGCGTTCAGCAGTGCGACTTTCATCACTCGTCGAGCCAGACGTTGTTGTAGTCGCTGACCAGCCGCGGGTTGCGCTGTTCGCGGGGATGGGCGACGAGGTCGTTCACGTGGTCCCGGATACCCAGCGACACGCTGAGGCTGTACGCCGGGATGTGCAACCGGTCTTCGAGGATCGTCTCGATGGCCGACTCGTACAGCGGACGGCGCTCCTCGATGCTTCCGCCGCGACGGGCCTGGAGGATCTCGTCCATCAGGTCGTCATCCCGGTAGTAAACTCCGTTCGTGACTCCCTCCTGACTTTCGTGAAAGAGGTTGTACACGTAGTTGTCGGGATCGGGGCCGCCGAGCCAACCCAGCGTGTACATGTTGCAGTCGTCCTCGTTTCCGGTGTTGTACGTGTCGGTGAACGTCCCCCAGTCGAGCCGCTGGACCTGGGCGCTGTAACCGATTTCCTCGAGCCCGTTCCCGACGCT
Organism: Halalkaliarchaeum sp. AArc-GB; assembly: GCF_031432225.1. Taxonomy (NCBI): domain Archaea; kingdom Methanobacteriati; phylum Methanobacteriota; class Halobacteria; order Halobacteriales; family Haloferacaceae; genus Halalkaliarchaeum; species Halalkaliarchaeum sp. AArc-GB. Next base: position 106,937 of record NZ_JAVKGM010000006.1, read on the forward strand.
CACCCCGATCTGCTCGCGGATGTCGTCCGGCGGCGTGAGGATGGTGAACTCGTAATCCTCCGACACCCCCGCGTCCTCGAGCAGTTCGGCTGCCCGATCCAGGTCGCGATCGTGGGGGATCTCGGCCCACTCGTCGATCGGGAACTCCCACGTCTCGGCCACCGGGACCGGGACCGGCCCGTAGTTTCGGACGCCGGCGGGTTCGACAAAGTTCTCGACGGCCTGGTCCATCGAGAACACGTAGTCGATCGCCTCCCTGACCTGCGGATCGGCAGCGGGCCCCTCGTTCGTGTTGAAGGCAAGATAAAAGTAGGAGATCCCCGGCGCCTCGTCGATTGTCGCCTGCTGGTTGTTCTCGACGGTCTCCCACAGCTGTGGCGGGATTCCACCGATAACGTCGACGTCACCGGTTTCCAGTACCGTCACGCGGGTGGTCTGTTCCTCGATCGGTTCGAACCGAAGCCGCTCGACGTTCGGGGATTCGTCCCAGTAGTCATCCCACCGCTGTAGCTCCACGAACTCCCCTTCGGTCCAGTCGACGAACTCGTAGGGACCCGAGCCGACCGGTGCCTCCTTGTTGAACGCCGTCCTGTCCTCGGTCCGGACGTCCATCGGGACGATGTTGCGGGTGAGAACCAACGTGAAGAAGGGCCCATAGCCGAACTCGAGGTCGATCTGCACCGTCTGCTCGTCGACGATGTCGATGGACTCGATCATGTCGACGTCGGCTGCGTTGGCTGTCTCCTCCTCGAGGGGTGCCTCCAGGGAGTGTTTCACGTCGGTCGCCGTCACCCGTTCGCCGTTGTGGAACCGCGGGCCATCCCGAAGTTCGACGATGTAGCGCTCGCCGTCGCGTTCGACGGTCGGCAATTCCGCTGCCATCTTTGGTACGGGCTCGGTTCCCGCGTCGAAGTCGTACAGTGGTTCGTACAGCTGTGAGGCGATCTGCTGGGAGTAGATGTCGTCGATCTCGATCGGATCGAGCTCCAGGGGCGTCTGCTGCTGGGCGAAAACGAGCTCTCCGCCGTCACGCCCGTCCCCGGTTGTATCCTCTTCCTCGCCCGTTTCTGGCTCTCCTTCGGTCGAGTCGTCACCTCCGAGACAGCCCGCGAGAGTGAGAGTAGTGATACCAACCCCCACATGCAGAACGTTACGCCGCCGCACCGTTTCCTCCTTTGTTCGAAACATTAACCCGCAAGAAGGCAGCGCTTCCGACATGTTGTCTCTATTGCATCACTCAAATATTACTGCTATCTCGAAGCTGTTCTCGACGACTCGTTCTCGAGGGCAACCCCTATTACGCCGGAACCGGAGCACCCGATATGGCTGCCGAGGGCGAGGACCCGGTCTACTACGTGATCAGCGATCTTCACATCGGCGGCGACGAACAGCTGGAGGAGATCGAGTTCTTCGATGAACTGTTGGACTTCCTGCAACGGCTGGCGAAAACCGACGAGGACGCCGAGCTGATAATCAACGGCGACGCGTTCGGCCTCTGGGAGTTCACCGGGATCGACGGCCCGGAGAAGTTCGACGTCCTCGAGGAGACGTATCCGGAGCTGTTCGAGCAGCTCCGGGACACCGGCGAGAACGTCCCGATCACGATGCTCCCCGGCAACCACGATCACGAACTCGCCGCCTACGAGGAGTACGTCGATCGGTTCGCAGCGTACAACGTCGAGGTCGTCCAGGACCGGTCGATCACCCGCCCGGTCGGCGACCGCGTGATCCACTTCGAGCACGGCCACCAGCAGGATCCGAACAACCGGATCGAAGACTGGGGGAACCCCCACATGACGCCGCTGGGCTACTTTTACAACACCCACGTCGTGAGCCGTGCCGGCCACCTCTCGGATCGCGGCCGGTTCAACTGGCTGAAGGACGTCCAGGCGGTGACCCCCACGGAGCGAATGCCGAACTGGCTGGTCTCGAAATACTTCTACCGGGAGATGAACCCCCTGTTGCGGTACGCCGCGGTCCCGTTTTTGTTCCTGTTCAACATCAGCCTCGTGCTCGCGGTGCTGGCGGGGCTGGACCTGGCGGGGATCTGGTCGATGCCGGTCGAGCGAACCGAGGCGTTCCTCGGCCAGTTCGGGATCGCCGGGGCGGCCGCCCATCTCCTGCTTACTGTGAACGTCGCGATCGCCGGCCTGCTGTTGCTCGTCGGGATCCCCGCCTACTTCTTCCTGCGTGACGCCCGGAAAACGATCGACCGTTTCGGCGTCTTCGAGACCGAGATCACGGTCGATCCGGAGCGACCGTACCGCAAGGCCGCACGCGAAGTGTTCTTGCAGAACCCCGAGACGGCGATCTTCTGTTACGGTCACACCCACCGTCCAAAGGTTCGGCAGGTCGACGGCGGGCTCCTGGTCAACACTGGCACCTGGCTGAAGCGACTCCACCGTCGAGAGGTCATCGCCGGCCGACTGCCGCCGGTCTTTTATCCTTCCTACCAGCTGTGTGCCGTCCGCATCGAGTCCGAGCCCGAGGGTGTGGCCGTCGAATACGAGGCGATCGAAAAGCCCAGCCCGGTCTCCGAGGAGCTCACGCTCACCGAACGACTCCTGACGCTCGGTCGCGAACCGAACCCGACGCTCCCCGACCGGACGGTCCTTTCGGACGGTGACGACTCTCGAACTGACGATACGCGCGAACGCGCGAGCACAGCAGACGTGACGACGGAATCAGCCCGCGGCTGACGGGGCCTCGTGGGAATCGGGGCTACCCGTCGATACCGAGATCTTCGGCCTGCGCGTCGATCTCGGCCTGGATCGCCTCGATCGTCTCCTCGCCCGCGTCGCCGCCAAACAGGTGGGAGAACCGGTCCTGCCGTTCGAGATACGCCTCGACTGGCTTGCGATCGCGAACGGTCTTCGCGCTCGTCACCTCGCCGTGTTCCATCTCGTAAATCGGATAAACGCCGGTCTCGACGGCGAGTTCGCCCATCTCGATCGTCTCGGAGCCGTCGAACCCCCAGCCAACCGGACACGGCGAGAGCACCTGCACGTAGGCGGGTCCGTCGACTTCGAGTCCCCGGGAGACCTTCTTCCGGAAGTCGATCGGATCGGAGATGCTCGCGGTCGCAACGTACTCCACGCCGTGGGCGGCCGCGATCGCCGGCATGTCCTTCTTCGGTGCGTCCTCGCCGGTACTGTACTCCCCAGAAGGCGTCGTGGTGGTGTGGGCTCCCGGCGGGGTGGAACCGCTGCGCTGGACGCCGGTGTTCATGTACGCCTCGTTGTCGTAACAGACGTACAGGACGTCGTGGCCGCGTTCGAACATACCGCTGAGGCTGCGCATCCCGATGTCGAACGTGGCCCCGTCGCCGGCGAAGACGATGAAGTTCACGTCCTCGTGATCCTCGAACTCCTCGCGACCCCGCCGGGAGAACGACCGATAGGCCGCCTCGACACCCGACGCGACGCCGGGGGCGTTGGCGAACACGTTGTGGATCCAGCTGACGCCCCAGGCGCTCTCGGGGAACGGGGAGGAGACAACCTCCATACAGCCGGTCGGGTTGACGACGATCGTGTTTTCGCCCGCCTCGTCGACGACGTGCCTCGCGACGATCGCCGGCCCGCACCCCGAACAGGCGCGGTGCCCCGGCGCGAAGCCAGCGTCGTCGTAATCGAACTCGAATTCGTCGGCATCGTCGAATTCGTCGGCAGCCTCGGTTTTGTCGGAATCGTCGAATTCGTCTGGTTCGTCCGATCCGTCTTCGAGTTGATCGGTGGCCATCAGTGAGACACCTCCTCGGGAAGGATATCCTCGCGGAGCTGAGGCCAGATCTCGCGGTCCTCGGTCGGGGCCTGGTGGGGAGGCACGTCGGCGTCAGCGTACAGCTCCGCGCTCATCTCCCGGACGTCCTCGACGGTGACGTCGCGGCCGGCCAGACCCAGCACGTAGTTGCGGACGAGCGGACGGTCCGGCAGGTCGTACAGCTCCGCCTTCAGTTCCATCGTCAGCGGCCCGCCGGATCCTGGCGAGATCGCCTTCTCCAGGACGCCGACGGCCTCGACGCCGCCGAGCGCCTCGCGAAGCGCCTCGCCCGGGAACGGACGGAACACCCGCGGCCGGACGACGCCGACGCGGATCCCGTCCTCGCGCGCCCGGTCGACGGCGTCCTTCGTGGTCCCTGCCAAACTCCCCAGCACGACGAGCGCGACGTCAGCGTCTCCGAGCCGGTAGGTGTCGAGCAGTCCTCCGGCGTCGCCGTACGACCGGCCGAAGACGTCCTCGAACTCCGCGGTGGCACGCTCGATCGCGTCGCCGGCCTGCAACAGCACCTCGTGTGGGACGTACGTCGTCTCCGTCCAGTGTTCCGGACGCGCGTACGCGCCCATCGTCTTCGGGTCCGAGGGATCGAGGGTGTGTTCGGGCTCGTACCGCGGCAGGAACTCCTCGATCGCTTCGGGTTCGGGGACGTCGACCGGCTCCTGGACGTGCGTGAGTACGAACCCGTCGAGGTTCGACATGACGGGCAGCTTCAGCTCTTCGGCGACGCGGAACGCGATCAGCGTGTTGTCGACCGCCTCCTGGACGTTTTCGGCGTACAACTGGACCAGTCCCGCGTCGCGCTCGGCCATCGCGTCGGTGTGGTCGTTCCAGATCGAAAGCGGCGCGGAGATGCTGCGGTTCGCGACTGCCAGGACGAGCGGCAGCCGCATTCCGGCGGCGGTAAACAGCGGTTCGCTCATCAGCTTCAGCCCGTTGGAGGAGGTCGCGGTGAACGTCCGTGCGCCGGCGGCGCTGGCGCCGATCACCGACGAGGCGGCGTTGAACTCGCTGTCGATCCGCAGGAACTCCCCGTCGTAGGCGCCCTGCGCCGCCAGGTCGGCGATTCCCTCGACGATCCCCGTCTGGGGCGTGATCGGGTACGCCGAGACGACGTCCGGATCCGCGCTGACGACCGCCTTTGCGACGGCGTCGGTGCCTTTCATGATCTCGCGAGCCATCATTTCACCTCCGGGACCATCTCGATCGCGTCGACTGGACAGCGCTCGGCGCAGATCCCGCATCCCTTACAGTAAGTCAAGTCCACGTCGTACGCGCCGTTCTCGATTTCCTGTGCGACCCCGTCCGGGCAGAACCGTTCACACAGGCCACATCCAATGCAGGTGTCGTGATCGAACACCGGTCGCTGGGAGCGCCAGCTGCCGGTCTCGTTTGCGAGGCTCGTCCGGGGCTCTACGACCGGACCGAGGGTCAACTGCTCGTCGCTGCCGCTCATGCGGACACCTCCCGGACGGCCGCGTCGATGGCGGCGGCGTTCTTCTCGGCGATCTCGCCGTCGAACTTCTCGTAGACGACCGACTTCGCGTACTCCGGTTCGACCAGCCCGGTTGCGGCAGCGAATGCCCCCAGAAGCGACGTGTTCGCGATCGGCACGCCCAGATGTTCCCGGGCGATCGCGGTGGCGTCGACCGTCCTGACTTCCACGTCGATCCCCGCATCGAGTTCAAGCTCCTCGACGGCGTCAGTGCTGTTGACGAGCAACAGCCCGTCGTCGCTCATTCCGTCTGCCACGTCGACGATGTCCAGCAACGACGTGTCCTGGACGATGACGTAGTCGGGCGCGGTAACCTGGCTCCGGTCCCGGATCCGATCCTCGTCGAGCCGGACGTACGCCTCGACCGGCGCCCCGCGACGCTCCACGCCGAAGGCCGGGAACGCCTGCGCCCACCGGGAGCCCTCGAACGCGGCTCCCGCGATGAGCTGGGCCAGCGTCACCGACCCCTGTCCGCCGCGACCGTGAATTCTGATTTCCTGCATACGAGCGTTTCCCAGTAGTCTGTAGGAACACGGTCTCGGTCAACTTACTCCCGCTATGTTGGGGGACTATATCATATCAGTTCGCTGTAATGTTGATGAAAAATGATGGAGATATCCCAATACTATCTGTGGATTGTGTCCAACATCAGGGGTATGATATTTCATGCCATGTTTTCACGGTGCAGTAGTTCCCGGGTTTCGGATGGTCGTTCGCGGGAGCGTTTCTGTCAGGTCGGGATGCCGGGTGCTTATCTCTCCGGCCCGCTTGCCGCAGGTATGCTCACGTTCATCGGACTCGGGCTCTACGACGAGCGATCCATCACCGTCGAGGGACGGGAAACGCTCCGGTCGGCAGACCGGGTCTTCGCCGAGTTTTACACTAGCCGGCTGATCGGGACCGACGTCGAAACGCTGGAGGCGTATCACGACGTCGAGATCGAGGTTCGCGACCGGGAGGGTGTCGAACGGGATCCGGGGCCGATTCTGGAGGCGTCAGCCGAGGGGAATGTGGCGTTTCTCACGGCGGGCGACACGATGATTTCGACGACTCACGTCGACCTTCGCCTGCGGGCTCTCGAACGGGGGATCGACACCCGAGTGATCCACGGGGTGACCGCCGAGTCGGCCGCCGCGGGGCTCACCGGCCTGCAGAACTACCGGTTCGGGAAGGCGGTCACGCTCCCGTTCCCGTACGCGCACGGCGGCGAGGACGTCCCCGACAGCGTGATCGACACGATCGAGACCAACCGGGAGCGCGGGCTCCACACGCTGGTGTATCTCGACATCAAGGTCGGCACCGGCCCGCGGGGACCGGACCCGGAACACGAGGAGTACATGACGGCCGACGTCGCCGCCGACCTGCTCGCGTCGGCGTGGCACGACGAACTGGGTGTCGTGGTCGCGCGAGCGGGGAGTCCGGATCCGGTCGTCGCGGCCGACCGGCTGTCGAACCTTGCCGATCGATCGTTCGGCGAGCCGCTCCATCTGCTCGTTATTCCCGGCGACCTCCACCACATCGAGGCCGACGCGCTGGGTGGGCTGGCGGACGCGTCCGCGGAACTTCTCGGCGAGTGATCAGTCCATCGCGTCGGGGTCGCTCGATTCGCCCACCTCGCTCTCGGGGGCCTCCGTCGTTTCGGCACCGGATCCCTCCGACGCCTCGGAACCGGCCGCGTCCACGGACGCCGTCGCCGCGGATCGCCCGGCACCGTCGAGATTCGTCGGCTCTCGCGGGAGGTCGATCACCTCCTGGAGGTCGTGTTCTTCTCCGGTGAGGACGTAGAGAACGTCCTCGAGCACGATCAAAAGCTCCGGGAGCTGACGGACGACCAGGTAGGTAACGCCGATCAAGGCGACAACTGCCAGCACCTGGCTGATGATCCGATCGGAGACCAGAAACGAGACGCGGTAGGGGCTGGCCTCGCCGAACAGGAACAGCACGGCCTCGGGGAACCAGTGCATGTACTGGTTGCCCGTGACGATCGTGATGAACGAGGTGCGCAGCACGTTGAGCACGTAGATGATGCCGATCGCGATCGCGAGCGCACGGAGTTTGCGAACCAGCGGTGCCCGGACCGCAGCGATCAGGCCCGCGAAGATCGACATGCTCCCGATCCCGGTGCACGCGAGCACGACGCTGACGTGGATGATGTGTTCCTCGCCACCGTCGTCGTAGAGCCACCTGAACGTGGCGTCGTACCCCTCGCTGCTTTCGATCATCTCCGGCGTGTATCCGACCGCCTCCATCACGAGTGCAGTCATCACTGCGGTGTGTTCGATCAACACCTGCCTCGGGGCGGGAAGCGCGATCCCGGCGACAGACAGCGCGGGGATCGTCTCGAACGGAAGGTAGACGACGCCCATGACTGCCACCGCGCGCGTGAGGACGAACAACGAATCCCGGCCGGAGTAGACGAGCCAGCCGACGTACGCCGACGTCGGCACCGCGACGAGGCTCAAGATCCCCTCGACGTACGACTGGTGGACGAACGCGAAGTGCGGCACCAGGTTGAGCCAGAACGCGGCGAACGCGAGCCACGCCGCGAACGCCACTACCCGGACGGGTTTCCCGATCGGAGCGTTCTCCGGTCCAGTGGCTGCCCCGACGCGCCGACGCTCCCGCCACTCGAGGAGGGCGGCAAGCACGAACAGGCCGATCGAGAGCCACGCCAGCCCGTCGGAAACGGGGCCGACCTCGAACAGCCCGTCCGGGCCGACCTGGAGAACGCTGGTCGGCGCGGGGACGGATCCGGGGACCGTGCCGTACATATCCGCGGTAAGGGGTTGGGCCAGTAAATCCCTTGCCACTCGACTTGCTGGGTCCGGCCGGTCGTCAGTCGTCTTTCGGCGTTCCGTCGAACCGGTACTCCGCGGAGTTGTCCTGCGGATCGTACCCCAGCACCTCTCGGGCCCGATCGATCGAGTAGTACTTCCGGTCGTTGTCGGAGATACCGTAGACGATCTCGAAGCCGTAGTCGGCCCGGAGACACCGGTCGAACAGGTGGGCACAGTCCCGGTGGGAGAGCCACATCGCGTGGCCCCGTTCGTACTCCGGCGGCGGATGTTCCCCGGTCAGGTTGCCGATCCGAACACACACCACCGAAACCCCGTGCTCGTCGTGGTAATACCGGCCGAGGAACTCGCCGGTCGCCTTCGAGACGCCGTAGAGGTTCCCCGGACGGGGGAGTTCGGTGCCGTCCAGTCGAAACTCGTCGTCCGGGCGGTACATCCCGGGCGTCCGGTCGTCGGTCTCGTAGGCGCCGACGACGTGGTTTGAGGAGGCGAACGCGACCTTCTCCACGCCGGCTTCGACCGCCGCGTTCATCACGACCTGCGTGCCGTCAATGTTGTTGCGGAGGACGCTGTCCCACGGGGCTGTCTTCCGGGGGTCGCCGGCGAGGTGGATCACCGCTTTGCAGCCGTCGACCGCCTCCGCGACCGCCGACTCGTCGGTGACGTCCGCGACGACGACGTCCTCGTGGGTTACCCCGGGTGGACGCTTCTCTGGCGACAGCGGTTCGCGGTCGAGCAGGCGCCAGTCGTACGACTCGCCGATCCCGTTCAGGATGGCCTGTCCGACCCGGCCCCCTGCGCCCGTCAACAGGACTGGCTCGTCCATTCACGTGTCACTCCGACGAGCGAGGGGAAATATCGTGTGGTTCGCCTGTCCGGAAGTCGGGCTGGCCGTCGTTCGAATCCCCTCCAGGGACCGCCACACGCGGCGCTCGAAGAGTGAGCGCCGCGAGAAGACGCCGGGAGAGGGATTCGAACCCCCGATCCCGTGAGGGAACACGCTTTCCAGGCGTGCGCCTTTCCACTCGGCCATCCCGGCCCGTTCGACTCTACTCCGGTGAGACTGTTAAGTCCTTCTTTTCGTGTGACGACGGCGCAGGCTGTTTTCGACTGGTGTCGGCACGGACGATCGAACCTCTGTCTTTCGGGAAAGCTTATTACTGTGGGAATAGTTAACACAGGTGACGATGCCAGATACGAAGACAGGCCGCGAACGGAAAGGTCGTAACAAGCGGAGACAGCTCGAGCGGCGCCTGGCGGAACGAGAGCTTCGTGCCGACGAGGAACCGCCGGCGATGCGGCTCGAGGAAATCGACTCGGAGTATCTGGTAGACCCGTCGGACCTCGAAGAGTTCGACGGGACCGACAGCTTCGACTGGATCGACGGCTGAGGGACGAGGTCCGAACACGTCGTTCTTTTTGTACTCCGACGCGAACAGGGAGTCGTGAGAGTCCGCGCCAACTACGCGACGATCTACGTCGGCGCACAGCTCGGGCCCGACGAGCGGAAGCTGGATCTCGACTGGACGACCGATGCGGGTGATCGCACCGACGCCCACGAGTTCGAGGTCCCGACGGCAGATCCCCGCGACGCGTACGTCGGCATCCAGGCGTTCGACGTCGACGCGTACGGCCACGAGATCATCGTCAACGGCGAGGCGATGTCCGGGTTCGACATCCCACCGAACGACGGCTGGCAGTACTGGGTCGACACCCTCACCGGAACGTCGCTCGTCGAGGGTACCAACACGCTGGAGATCGCCCGCGACACCGAAAGTGTGGACGCCTTCGCCGTCGGGACGGTAACCGTTCACTGGAAGGAACCGATCGAAGGGGCGGACGCCGAATAGGGGAAACAGTTGTCTCAGATAAACAGAATGTTGAATAGCAACCCTACTGTGATCCCGATTCCGACGACTGTGCCGGCGTAAATTGCCAGCAGCCGTCGTTCGAACAGCTTGTTCAGGAGAATCAGGTTCGGAATGCTGATCCCGGCACCGCCGACGACGAACGCGAGCACCGTTCCGATCGGAATCCCCTGATCGAAAAGCGCCGCCGCGATCGGAAGCATCCCGCTCATCCCGACGTAAATCGGCGCGCCCGCGACTGCGGCAAGCGGTGTGGCAAGCGGGTTCTCGGGGCCTGCGATCCAGTGGAGCACGTCCGTCGGTACTGCTCCGTGGATCAGTGCCCCGATCGCGATCCCGGCGATGAGGTACGGGAGGGTGCTCCAGAAAAACCTGAGGGCTCCGCGTCCGGCTGTAGCGAACCGTTTTCGGTGGGTGTCGTTCACGCCGGAACTGCAGCCACAGCCGCCGCCGGCAGCCGTCCTTGACGTTCCGTCGGCTGTTGGCTTCGGCGTTCCGCCGTCAGTCGTCGCCTCGACTGTCTCGCCTGGGGCGTCCGCCCCGGCTGTGGTCGTGACCTCACGCCCGCCCGCAGTGATCCGGACGTCCTTGACGTAGTTTGTCAGACCGAGACGACCGATGACGACACCGCCCACGATCGCCGCGGCCAGCGTCGTGACCACGTATGCGACTGTGATGAGCGGCCCGAACAGCCCGAACAGCAACACCACTGCGATCCAGTTGACCAACGGCGACGCGAGCAGGAACGAAAACGCCAGCCCGAGCGGAGCCCCCGCCCCGAGAAGTCCCGCGAGGATCGGAACCGTCGAACACGAACAGAAGGGCGTGACCGCGCCGAACCCCGCAGCTGCGACGTTTCCCGTCCCCTCGTCGTGTGATCGGAGGGTCGCCTCGACCCGCTCGGGCGGGAGATACTCCTTGGCGAGTCCGACCAGGAACGAGGCACCGATGAACAGTGGGCCGAGCCTGACTGCCAGGTAGACGAAATAGTCGGCTGACTCGGCCAGTGCGGCTTCGTATCCCGTCGGGATCATTCGTCCCGCTCCGTTTCCTCGTCGTTCCCGCCCATCGCGGCGGCGAGATCTAACAGCTGCAAGCTTGCAGTGTCTGCAATCCGGTAGTGGGTCCATTTGCCCTCCTTTCGGGTGTAGACGAGTCCCGCGTCCCGAAGCGTCGAGAGGTGAGACGCCACCGTCGATTGGGGCGCATCGAGAACTTCCTCGAGTTCGCAGGCGCAAAGCTCCCCGTCCCGCAGCGCCTCGAGGATCCTGATCCGATTTTCGTTTGCGAGCGCCTTGAACACCGAGAGCTGATCGGCGGTTGTCTCCCCGTCTGTACGTCTGGCGTCGAGTAGCGACTCGTCCCCGCAGCCACACTCGCCGAGGCGACCGAGGGTGTGACTAACTGACTCCGTACGTTCGTTTCCGCTCATCTGTGTTCCTCCTGCGTACTCATCCGTGTTCCTCCTCACTTGCCGTCCCGTTCGATGGAGTCAGATTCAATTTTCTCGATTTTCAAACCACAGGTACACCCGTCGTCGTCGCCCGGACCATTGCTTTTAAACACATTTGCCAGGCGACTGATGAGGGACGATTTTCTCATATATATCGAGTTTTCTCGATATGTGTATATAGTTTTCGTCTGTTCTCAGACGCACAGACTTCCGAGAAATGGGAGAACGGAGATCGAAGGCTGTGGGGTCTTCGTTCACAAATAGTCCGGAGAGCCTCTTTCGTCAGTTCAGGGCTCCGGGTCCTCACCGTTCCCTTTCACGCCTTCGACGCGCTCGGTCTCGCTATCGTCGTCGCTGTTCTCGTCATCGTCGGAGCCGTTACCCCGCAATTTCTCGACGAGGTGACTGACGAGTATTCCGTGTCCCATGTATCGAAGGTATCCGATCCGAATGGAAGGAGATTTCGGCCGTTCCTCGGTTTCCCCTCATAAACCGGGGACGTTACTCCTCAAAAGGGCGGCCTATTCGGAGTCATTATCCGTGTGAGTGGATACCATAAATCTCGACCATCCGGCTTTCTGTCCGGCGTTTTCTCTCCACTATGCACTCTCCGCCGATCGCCGGGCCTCGAATCGTTAGCAATACATTTATATAGAATCACAAACAACGAACCGCTGTACTATGAGCCAGCGAATGCAGGGACAGCCGATGATAATTCTCGGAGAGGACTCCCAGCGCGTCAAGGACAAGGACGCCCAGGAGTACAACATTTCGGCCGCGCGCGCTGTGGCGGAAGCCGTACGCTCGACGCTCGGGCCGAAAGGGATGGACAAGATGCTCGTCGACTCGCTCGGCGACGTCACCGTCACAAACGACGGAGTCACCATCCTGACCGAAATGGACATCGACAACCCGACCGCCGAAATGATCGTCGAGGTCGCCGAAACCCAGGAGGACGAGGCCGGCGACGGCACGACCACGGCGGTCGCGATCGCGGGTGAACTGCTCAAGAACGCAGAGGATCTCCTCGAGCAGGACATCCACCCGACCGCGATCATCCGCGGATTCAACCTCGCCAGCGAGCGCGCACGCGAAGAAGTCGACGCCGTCGCGTCCGAGGTCGACCCCGACGACGAGGAACTGTTGCAATCGGTCGCCGAAACGTCGATGACCGGCAAGGGCGCCGAACTCGAGAAGGAAGTGCTCGCGGATCTGGTCGTCCGCGCGGTCCGGCAGGTCACCGTGGAGGCCGACGACGGCTCCCACGTCGTCGATCTGGAGAACCTCAAGATCGAGACCCAGACCGGCCGGTCGGCGGGCGAGTCCGAGCTGCTTACGGGTGCGGTCATCGACAAGGATCCGGTCCACGACGACATGCCCACCGACTTCGATGACGCCCGGATCCTGCTCGTGAACGAGCCGATCGAGGTCGAAGAGACCGATGTCGACACGCAGGTCAGCATCGAGTCGCCCGACCAGCTCCAGAAGTTCCTCGACAAGGAGGAACAGCAGCTCCGAGAGAAGGTCGACCAGATCAAGGAGACGGGCGCGAACGTTGTCTTCTGTCAGAAGGGGATCGACGACCTCGCACAGCACTACCTCGCGAAGGAGGGCATCCTCGCTGTCCGCCGCACGAAGAAGTCCGACCTGAAGTTCCTCAAGAACGTTCTCGGGACGACGATCGTCACCGACCTCGACTCCGCAAGCGAGGCGGACGTCGCGGATGGGTCGGTCCGGCGCGACGAGGAAGGCGACCTGTTCTACGTGGAAGGGCCCGACTCCCACGGCGTCACGCTCCTGCTGCGCGGCTCGACGGACCACGTCGTCGACGAGCTCGAGCGAGGGATCGAGGACGCGATCGACGTCGTCGCCACCACCGTCTCGGACGGCCGCGTGCTGCCGGGCGGCGGCGCGATCGAAGTCGAACTCGCCCGTCGGCTGCGCGATTACGCCGACTCCGTCTCCGGGCGCGAACAGCTCGCAGTCGAGTCGTTCGCCGACGCTCTCGAGTTGGTTCCCCGCGTGCTCGCGGAGAACGCCGGGCTCGACAGCATCGATCTGCTCGTGGACCTGCGTGCGGCCCACGAGGCGGGCGACGAATCCGCCGGTCTGAACGCCTTTACCGGCGACGTCGAGGACACCTTCGATGCGGGCGTCGTCGAGCCTGCACACGCCAAGGAGCAGGCGATCTCTTCGGCCGCCGAAGCCGCCAACCTCGTGTTGAAAATCGACGACATCATCGCCGCCGGTGACCTCTCCACCGAAGGCGAGGAAGACGAGGCTGGGCCCGGTGCCGGCGGCATGGGCGGTATGGGCGGCATGGGCGGTATGGGCGGCGCGATGTGAAGCCGGACACAGCCTGACCGCAACCGCCGTCGACCGCAACTGCCGACGAACGGTTCTGACTTTTCGACCGGACACCGAAACTCGATCGCGTCCCGAAACCCGTATCGGTGCTCGCACGTACCTGACGGTGATGGAGTGTTCGAAGTGTGACCGTGAGGCGGTGATGCACGCTGCCTACAGCGGATCGCACCTGTGTGAAGAACATTTCACCCGATCACTCGAGCGGCGGGTCCGGCGTCGGATCCGGGAGGACGGCCTCGTTCCCGATCACGCGACGCCCGCAGATCCCGACCGGTGGTTGATCGGGCTCTCGGGCGGCAAGGACAGCGTCGTGCTCACCCAGATCCTCGCGGAGACGTTCAGCGAGGATCCCCGGATCGAACTGCTGGCACTCACGATCCACGAGGGGATCGAAGAGTATCGCGACGAGTCGCTGTCGGCCTCCCTGGATCTCACCGAGGAACTCGGGATCCGCCACGAGGTCGTCCACTACGAGGAGGAGTTCGACGTCCGGATGGACGACGTCGCCGAGAAGGATCCGCTGGGGATGTCGCCGTGTGCCTACTGTGGTGTATTCCGCCGGGATCTGCTGGAGAAGTACGCTGCGGAGCTCGATGCGGACAAACTGCTCACCGGGCACAATCTCGACGACGAAGCACAGACGGCACTGATGAACGTCCTCGAAGGGGACGTCCGACAGATCGCCAAGCACTTCGACGCCTCGCTGGGGCCGTTCGACGAGCGGACGATCCCGGCGGGGAACGGATCCAATGACGACGCCGATCGCAGCGGCGACGACTCGAGCGCCCGGCAGGAGACGTTCGTCCCGCGGGCGAAACCGCTCCGGGACGTCCCCGAAAAGGAGGTCGCACTGTACGCCCACCTGCGGGAGCTTCCGGCCCACATTACCGAGTGTCCGCACGCGAGTGAAGCCTACCGCGGGGAGATCCAGTCGCTGCTCCAGGATCTCGAGGAGAACCATCCGGGTACCCGTCACTCGATCCTCTCGGGGTACGAGGAGCTCGCCTCGCTTGCAGCAAAGCGGTACGACGGCGCCGGGGGCGACCGGGTGGAGCTCTCCGAGTGCGAGCGATGCGGCTCCTCGACTAGCGGCGACGTCTGTCGGAAGTGCCGGCTGCTCGATGCGGTCGAGGACGGCTGAAAAAACCGAAACCGGACGGATCGCGGGACGTTATCGGATGACGTCCAGGCCGTTGTTCGTTTCCTGGGGTTCGCGTCCGCCGTCGGACTCCCAGCTCGCGCGGTCGGCGGCGTCGAACGACTGGCCGTCGATGCTCGCGCGGGACTTGTCGGCCTGCTTTTGGGTGGACGGGCCGAGCACCTGCGCGCTCTGGACGCCCGTCATGATCGCCATCACGCGGACCTTGCCCTTGTACTCGTCCTGGATCCGGGCGCCCCAGATCACGTTGGCGCTCGCCTCGAGGCGTTCGGTGATGTTGTCGGCGATGCCCTCGGCCTCCTTCAGCGTGAGGTCGGGACCGCCCGTGATGTGGACGAGTCCGCCGGAGGCACCGCGATAGTCCACGTCCAGGAGTGGGTGGTTCATCGCGTCGTTGACGACCTCCTGGGTCTTGTTTTTGTCCTGGGTCTCGCCGACGAGCATCACCGCGACGCCGCCCTGATTCATGATAGTGGACATGTCCGCGTAGTCCAGGTTGATCAGGGACGGCTGGGTGATCGTCTCGGAGATCCCTTTGACCGTCTCGGCGATGATCTGGTCCATCACCGAGAAGGCCTTCCCGATCGGCAGGTTCGGCACGTAATCGAGGAGCCGATTGTTGTCGAGGACGATAATCGAGTCGGCCTCGCCGCGGAGCCGCTCGAGCCCCTCCTCGGCTTTCACCGTGCGGGCACGCTCGACGTTGAACGGCGTCGACACCATGCCGACGACGATTGCGCCCTGGTCTTTAGCGATCTTCGAGACGACCGGCGCGGCGCCGGTTCCGGTGCCGCCACCCATGCCGGCGGTGACGAACACCAGGTCCGCGTCGCCGAGCACCTCCTTGATCGTTCCCTGGGCCATCTCGGTCGCGCGCTCGCCCATGTCGGGGTCGCCGCCCGCGCCGAGCCCGGCCGTCAGGGATTTGCCGACGAGGATCTTCGTGTCGGCCTCGACCATTTTGAGATGCTGCTTGTCCGTGTTGATCGCCACGGTGTCGGCGCCGTCGACGCCGATGTTGTACAGTCGGTTGACCGTGTTGTTGCCGGCGCCGCCACAGCCGACGATCACGATCCGCGGATCGCCGAACTCCTCGTCGTCCATGGCGTCGTCCATCTCGCGCTGCTCGATCCGGGCGTTCTCCATCGCGTCTTTGACGATATCCTGCATCGTCTACACCTTCGCCCAGTTGTGGTTCCGGCGACGCGAGTCGGCTTCGCCGTCGTTTTCGTTTATCATCTCCCGGACCGCCGAACGGATCGCTTCCGAGCGGTTCGGGAACTGGCCGGTCTCGACCATCTGTTCGACCTCCTCGATCTGCTGTTTCGGGATGCGAAGTGTCACACGCTCCATATTTTTGTTCCCCCGGTAAGACGGCCGGCCACGCCGGATACCGTCTTACACGCAAAAACCGCCCGACGTGGGCGACCCACCCCGGAGCGGCGTCACGCTGTAAGACGGCCGTCTTACGCAATCGTATCCACCGATGGAATACACTTAAAAGTACCGGCTGTCGTAAGACATTTCGGTGAACTGGCCGTAAACGGGGCTAATTCGTTCGTTTTCGGCGTTTGCACGTTTTCTATCGCTGCCTATCTCGGGTCGAGGACGTCCGCAGCCGGCGTTCGACGACCGCAACTCGGACAGAACGACCAGTCGGAACGGAGCTCGTCGCCGCAGTCACAGAACACTCTACGGGACGACTTCTCGCCGCAATTCGGGCAGTAGACGTGTTCTTCCGGGACGTCTTCGCCACATTGCGCGCACGTCTTACGTTGTGTTTTCGCTTCGTCATCCGCGTTTTCGACTTCTGTCTTACGAACGTCCTCGTTCGCGTCACTCTCCGTTTCGTGTGTGGCGGTGGAATCTACACCTTCCGCGGTAGCACCCTCGAGACTGACGTTTACGGTCACTTCGGGCGATGACGGTGGTGTATACGACCCGAAACGGGCGTCGAGCCGTTCCGAAACGAGTTCGTCGACCCGCTGGGCGATCAGCCCGTCGATCCCGTCTTCCTCGAGGCCGTCCCCGGCCGTCGAGCTCCCCGGCGATGATTTCGAGGAAACTGTCCCTGTTCGGGTCCCGTCCCCGGTTTCATTGCTGTCGGACGCGTCGAGAAACGTTCGAAGTGCCTCCCGCATGACCTCGCTTTTGGAGGCGTCGTACGCCTCCAGCCGCTCGACGAGGTCGTCGTCCGCGCGGAAGGTAATCTTGCTCATCGTTCCACAATTCGTTCCCCAGTATTTTAATCTTCCCACCCGTCCGACAGGCGTCTGTCACGCGTCAGTCAACTGTCTGTCGCTACCGATTCTTCGAGAGGTGCCCGGCCGTGTGAGCGAGACTCGCGGAAGGGCTTTCAGTCTCCTCCCCGTCACTCGAGGCATGGATTACGAAGCGAGCCTGGATCGAGCGATCGATGCCATGCCGGAGCTCGGCGGGGAGGAGGCGCGGCTGCGAATACCGGACGCGGAGGCGGAACCGGACGGTGCGTTCACGCGCTTTACAAACATTTCGGCCGTGGCCGACGCGCTCTCGCGCGATCCGGAACACCTCCACAGTCACGTCCAGCAGGAACTGGGGACGGCCGGACAGTACGAATCCGGGCGCGCACGATACAACGGAAACTTCAGCGGGGCCGACTTCGACGAGGCCGTCGAAGGATACGTCTCCCGATACGTCACCTGTTCTGAGTGTGGCCTCCCGGACACCCGGCTCGTCACCGAGGACCGCACGGAAATGCTCCGGTGTGAAGCCTGTGGGGCGTTCCGTCCCGTCGCGAAAGGGCACGTGAGCAAGCCCAACCGCCGGGAGCGGGAAACCGTAGAGAAGGGCAAGACGTACGAACTCGAGATCATAAGTACCGGCCGAAAGGGCGACGGCGTCGCAGAACGGGGCGAGTACACGATTTTCGTCTCCGGCGCGCGCGAGGGGGAGACCGTCCGGGCGTACGTCGAAAGCGTGAGCGGGACGCTGGCGTTCGCACGGAAGGCATAGGCCGACGATCTGGAAAAACGGAGCCACGACGATCCGGAACGCCGATCATCGAGCGGTCCCAGCTGGCCGCGTCCCGATAGTTTTTGCCGTCCGGGGCGTATTCCACGCGCATGGCGACCCGCGTTCCCCCCGAGGAGTTCCGCGCTCGACTGGCCGAGATCCGCGGCCGGCTGTCCGAGGCCGAGGCGGATGCTGCCGTCTGGTTCAACGCGACGAGCATCGAGTACGTCACCGGCTTTCATCACATCCAGACCGAACGCCCGGTCTGTCTGGCGGTGACGCCGGATCGCGTCGAAATCACGGTCCCACGGCTCGAAGTCGAGCGCGTCGAACCGAATCCCCGCATCGACGCGGTGCATCACTACTTCGACTATCCGGGCGGGAAACCCATCGAGACCGCAGTCGGGATGCTTCGGGAACTGGACGTCGACCACGTCGCGGCCGACTCCGACGGCGCCCCCGGCGTGATGGGATACGAGGGGCCGGCGCTGTCGGAGTTCCTCGAGGTCGACACCCAGGAGTGGATCCCCCGGATGCGGTGGGAGAAGACGGACGCGGAGGTCGATCTGGTCCGGGAGTCGGCCAAGTGGGCCAACCTCGGACACCGTTACCTCGCAGAGTACACCGAAGTCGGCGCACATCCAGCAACGGTGAGCCAGCGCGCCTCGATGGACGCCTCGCGGGCGATGCTGGACACCCTCGGCGAGCGGTACGCCGTGCGGGTCCGCGGGAGCGGACCGGTCCACGCCGGCTACATCTCCGGCGAGGAGACGGCGCTTCCCCACGGCCACACCCCAAACGAACGGCTCTCCCGGGGTGACGTGCTCATCACCGGCGCCTCCGCGAACGTCGACGGCTACCACTCGGAGCTGGAGCGGACGATGTTCGTCGGGGACTACACTGAAGAGGACGCACACTACTTCGAGCTGATGCTGGAGGCACAGACGATCGCGATCGAGGCGCTTTCTCCCGGCGTCCCCGTCGAGTACGTCGACAGACAGGTGTGGGAGTACTTCGAAGAACAGGGGGTGACGGAGCTGGCCCAGCATCACGTCGGCCACAACATCGGGATGGAAGGGCACGAGCCGCCCTACCTCGACCGCGGCTGGAGCGAGCGGTACGAGGGCAGTGCGACCGAACTCGCGCCGGGACAGATCTACACGATCGAGCCGGGGCTGTACACCGACGACGCGGGATACCGCCACTCCGACACCATCGCGATCACCGAGTCGGGGACCGAATGGCTGACCTACTATCCCCGCGATCTCGAGTCGAACGTCATCGATGGGTGAGGACACCGCCGGATACCGCGTCGTCGACGGACACAACGACGTACTGTTGCGCGTTTACGAGGAACTGCTCGACGGTTCGGCCGACTCTCCGACGGTTCCCGACGACGTCAAGTCGTTCCTCGAGGGCGATGACGGCGTCGGATCGTTCCTCGAGGGTCGTGAGGGACACGTCGATCTCCCGCGCGCGTTCGACGGCGGCTTGGCCGCCGGCTTCTTCGCCGCGTTCGTCTCCAACGATCTCGATCCGGAGTCGCCGGACCTGTCCGCGATCGACTTCGAGGACGGCGAGGTGCCGCCGCCGGTCGATCCGTCGGTGGCGGCCCGCGCCACACACGACCAGCTCGCGTTGCTTTCCCGGTGGGCCGACGCACACGACCGGTTCCGAATCGTCGAGTCGATCGCGGATCTCGACGCCTGCCTGGCCGGCGACTGCCTGGGGGCGATCCCGCACGTCGAAGGCGCAGGCGGGATCGCGCCCGACCTGTCGAACCTCGAGGCTCTCGTCGACGCGGGGCTCCGGTCGGTCGGGCTCACCTGGAGCCGACCGAACGCGTTCGCCCACGGCGTGCCGTTCCTCCACGGATCGACTCCCGACCACGGTCCCGGCCTCACGGACGCCGGACGGTCGCTGGTCCGGGCGTGCAACGACCGGGGACTGGTCGTCGACTGTGCACATCTCAACGCGGCAGGCGTTCGTGACGTCCTCGCCGAAACGGAAGATCCACCGGTCGTAAGCCACACTGGAGTTCACGAAATCTGCCCTTCCTCGCGCAACCTGACCGACGAACAGCTGCGGGCGATCGCCGATGGCGACGGGATCGTCGGGCTCACGTTCGCGACCCGGTTCCTCCACCCGGACGGCGACGACGACCGGGAGCTCCCGCTTTCGGTCCTCCTCGATCACCTGGATCATGCCGTCGACGTCGCCGGCGTCGAACACGTCGCCCTCGGCTCCGACTTCGACGGCGCGACGGTGCTTTCGGCCGTCGATGACGTCGCCGGACTCCCCGGGCTGTTCGATGCGATCGAGGATCGGGGATACAGTCGCCGGGAGTGTGAACTGCTCGCCTACGGTAACTGGCGGCGGGTGCTGGCTGCGACCTGGGACGGATAGTCCTCCGGCTGGTTCGAAACGTCCGGGTCGATTCGGTCGTCGCAGGGGTCCGTTTTCATCGCAGCCGGAGTGCAGCCACCGCCACGGCAAGGGAACCGAGGAGCCAGGCGGAAAGCCCGGCGAGGCTCGCCGGGACCGAGGCCGTCTCCGGCCCCGCGCCGCCGGCGGCGGAGATCACGGTCTCGAACACCAGCCCGCGGAAGGCGCTCGCGGGGGACAGCGCCAGCGCGCCGTGGGTCGATTCACCGCCGAGGGCGCCGCTTGCGAGCCCGCCGACGATCGCCAGGTCGGCGACCAGTACGATCCCGACAACGGCCCCGACCGAAAGCGCGATTCCGACCCGGGCTGAGGTCGCCACCGCCGACACCGCGACGCCGACGGCAAGGGCGACCAACGCGTACAGCAGGGTCAACGCGGCGAGCCGGGCGAAGAGGATCGGGGAATCGGCCCCCGCGTGGGTCGCGAACACGGACGCCTCCGGCGCTGTCGACACCGACACCAGTCCGGCGACGGCCATGAACGGAACGAGTACGATCGCCGAAAGCGGGATCGCCCGTCCGAGATACGCGCCGAGGACGTGTTGCCAGGCGGCGACCGGATACGTCGACAGCACGTCCAGTTCGCCGCTTCGCGCGTCCGAACGCAGCGTCCGGTAGCCGAACGCCACCGCCACGACCGGTACCAACACCGAAAGCGCCGCGAGGAGGTCCGCGGTTGTCGCCAGATAGCTCGACTGATATCCCCCGCCGGCGTACGCCACGCCGACGATCGCGATCGTCAGCCCAGCGCCAAACAGGAGGCCGCCGGTGCTGCGCATCGCCGATCGGAGCTCGCGTGCGGCGACCGCCGCGATCGGTGCCGTTCGGCTCCGGCGACCTGTCGGCGGCGACTCGTCTCCCTGGCTCTGGAGACCGTCTTCAGCGTGGGTTTCTGCGGCCTCGTCGGTCATTGCTTTTCACCTTCCGATCCGCCGACGTACACGGTTCCGGCGGCGCCGGCGACGGCCGTGTCGTACACCTCGGCCAACGTTTCCGCCCCGAGTTCGTCCCGCAGTGCTGCGGGGGTTCCCGCGCGGACGACCTGTCCGCGGTCGAGCACCCCGATACGGTCGGCACGCCGATCGACCGCGTTCAGATCGTGGGTCGTCGCCACGACTGCAACCCCTCGCCCCGCGAGTTCTTCGATGGCGCCGAAGATCCGGGATCGCATCCCCGGATCTAGTCCGTGTGCGGGCTCGTCGAGGACGACCACCGGCGGATCCCCGACCACCGCCTGTGCGATCCCGAGAAGCTGACGCATCCCCCCCGAGAGTGCGCCGACGGGTCGGTCGGCGGCCGCCGAAAGCCCGACGCGTTCGAGATGCGCACGCGGCTTGGGCTCGGGAACACCGAGCACCGACTCGTAAAAACGAAGCGTCTCCGCGGCCGTAAACTCCGGCCGGAACGCCGGTCGCTGGGGGAGATAGCCGATCCGGCGCGGCCGATCCGGACCGTCGTAGCGTATCCGTCCACGTTCGGGAGGTTCAAGCCCCACGAGCAGCCGCAACAGGGTAGTTTTTCCCGCGCCGTTGGGGCCGATCAGGGCGGTGAATTCTCCCCTCCGAATTCCCAGCGAGACGCCGTCGAGGACGGCGACGTCGCCGTAGCTGTGAGTGAGATCTTCGGCGACCAGTGTCGGTTCGTCGATTGGTTCGACGGCCGGTTCATCGGTCGGACCACCGGCGGGTTCGTCGGTCCGACCACCGGTGGGTCCGTCGGTCAGATCGGGTTCCGATTCCGTCATCGTTCCTCCTCGGTTTCGTCTTCCGTTTCGTCCACGTCGCTGCCGGCTGTCGTCTCCGCGTTGTCGTGTTCCTCGAGCAGTCCCACGCGCTCCAGTAGCGCCGGGTTGGCAGGGGAGGCACGCGGAGCGACGTCGACGACGCCACCGGTTTTGAGGCCGGGAACGGCGTCGGAAAGCGATCGCAGCGCGGCCACAGCGGGGGACCGAGCAAGCGTCGCTGCCCCGGCGGTCCGCCCGAGCCGTTCGTCGACCGGATCCGTGGCGACGTACTCGCGTGACAGCGTCGCTCCGTCTCTGTGTTCGTCCGTCTCTCCAACGGCACCGAGCGCGCCGTCCCAGTAGTTCCCATTCCCGTCGTGGGTCCAGATCCGGAGGGGTCCGATCCCGCTCGCGTACACGTGTCGGTCGTTCCCGACGAAGTCGTTCGCGACGATCCGGTTCGTCGGGAGGATACTCGACATCCGCGCTCCCACGTCGTTGTACGCCAGGACGTTGTGTTCGTACAGCGACGTCCGGGTCGCCGTCGACATCCCGCGGTTGTTGTCGACGAGCACGTTTTCGGCCACGTAAACGTCGCTGCCGGAGGGAGAGATCCCTGTCGTGCTGTTTCGAACGTCGTTGCCGACGATCGCGTTCCCGGCGGGATCGGTCATGATCGTGATGCCGCCGAACGCGCCGCCGCGAACGACGTTGTCGGCGATCAGCGCGTCGTCGGTGTGCATCAGGTGGACGCCGTACCGCATTCCGTCCATCGAGTTGTTCCGCACGACTGTCCCGTGAGAGCGGTGTGTGTACACCCCATCGCGGCCGCCGGCGAACGTCGAGTTCTCGACGACTGCGGGCGATCGCATCACCATCACTCCCATGAAGCCGTCGAGCCACTCGTCGGCGCCGCCGACGTCGACGTTCCGGACGACTGCACCGGGGCTGTCCCGCAGGAGAATCCCGTTTGCGGGCGTGTCGACGTCGACGCCTGCGATCAGCACGCCCGCGGCGTCCACGGCAGCGATGCCGGCGTCCCCGTGGCCGTAGCCGAGTTCCACGTTGGCGTCCCAGGCGTCCGTCGGTACGGCGTCGGGATCCCGGGTTTCGTTGCCCACTCCCGAGACTGCCACGCCGGCGACGGCGACCCGGTCGGCGGTGATCTGAATCACCGTTCCGTTGCCGTCGCCTCGGACGTGAACTGGCTGTGTGGTCTCCGTCGTCTTCTCCGTGAGGTGTGTCGAACCTGCCCCCGTGTCGGTCTCCTCGACCCCGACGAGGGTGATCGGCCGGTCGATCTCGACGTGCTCCTCGTACGTTCCGGCCGGGACGACCACCGTCGTGTTCGGTTCGGCGACGTCCACGGCGGCCTGGATCGTGTCGGCGTCCTTGCCGACGACGACGGAGACGGGACGGGTCTCCTCCTCGAGCAGTTTGGTCCGGGAGTCGACGTCGGCGTCGGCCTGTGCTGTGCGGTCGTTCACCGACTCGCGGACGCCATCGGCACCCGTCCGTTCGTCGCTCCGTTCGAGCGCGGTTTCCCAGTCGACCACGTCGCCGCCGTGATCGTGGACGAACGCCTCTGCCTCGCCCCGGTTCGAGAACGGGAGGATCGTCCCCCCGTCCGGGCTTCGAGCGTCGCTTTCGACGACGTAGACCGCCTCGTCTGCGGCGACCCATCCCGGCGTTCGCATGGGCGCAGGATAGCCGTCCTCGTCGAGGCGGATCCCCGTCCCTGCATAATCGGTGACGTGGACGGCCATCGGGTAGCCGAACTGAGCGTCGTGTCCCGGCTGGCTACTCACGTCGGCGTACGTTCCGACACCGTAGTAGCCGGTGACGTACCGGTACTGCGAGTAAAACACCTGGACTTCGGGGAGGGAAACGTTTTCATCGAGGGTGGCGGTGGCTTCGCTCGTCAGTCCGACAGTGACTGTCTCGTCGAACGGAACCGGTTCGGTCTCCGCCGCGCCGGCGTCGACGACGAACAGTCCGAGTGCTCCGAGTCCGAAAAGCAGCGCCAGAACGATCCCGGCCACCGCGAGCGACCGGGGAGTACTCCACGACACACGTCCCTCTCGCGGAGCTGTGGGGTTAGCCCCTCTGGTACGGTTCTCGAACGTCCCGGTCGGAATCGACGTTTCCGTCTCGGCTCCCTGTCGCGTCTCGGTCCCCGTCTTCGCTCTCTGCTCGTTCCCCGTACTTCGTTTCGAACTCGTGTATCAGCCGACCCATCCGGGCGTACCAGTCGTTGAGCATCCGTCGGAGGTTCGAAGCGATGCGGTCGGGCTCGGCCGGCCCGTAGACGTGATAGTAGCCGCCCTGGTCGTAGTTGATCTGCTCTTTGCTGAGGAACCCGGCGTCGTACAGCCGCTGGATGGAGCGATACACGGTCGATCGCTCCCGGTCGACGCGCTCGGCGATCTCGTCGACCGTAAGCGGCCCGTCGCTTTCGGCGATCGTCCGGAAACACCGTTCGTCCAGTGAGTTCAACCCGTGGAAACACTCGAGCAACCCCTCACACTCCAGCTCGTTTCTGAGGATCTCGGCCACGGAGTCGGACATGTCCATCCCGGTCTACGGCATCTGTTGTGAAAAGTATTGTGGATATAGAACAATACTATTTCGATCGTCGAACCGCGGGGGACACGGAACGAAACGTTTAGGCGGGCACGGACAGTAGCGACCCTTATGAGCGGCAATCAAGGCGGACTGATGTCGAGTGCCGGTCTCGTTCGGTACTTCGATGCCGAAGACCGGAACGCCATCACGATCGATCCGAAGACGCTGATCGCCTTCGCCCTCCTGTTCGGCGTCTTCGTGCAGGTCCTTTCCCTTACGGTCTGAACCCTCCGTTTTCGCGTTTCCTCTTTACTGGCGTCTCTCGGCCTCCCGTCCGGTTCGACGATCGGCGTAACCCACATCGACACACCCTTATGGACGCTCGGTGAACCTTCGGACATGACAGCCGTCGGCATCGACGCCATCGAGATCTGGAGCGGCAACCTCAAACTCGACTTGCCCGAGACGTTCGCGTCGGTGAAGGGGGAAGACCCCGACAAATACCGCAAGGGACTGGGGCTGGAAGCCTCCTCGTTCCCCGACGTGTACGAAGACATCGTCACGATGGGGGCGAACGCCTCGAAGAGACTGATGGAACGTAGGGGTCTGGAACCCGGGGACATCGGTCGGATCGACGTCGCGACCGAGTCGGCGTTCGACCACTCCAAACCGGTGTCGACGTACATCGCCGGTTGCCTCGAGCAGGTGTTCGAGGGCGACTTCCGGCACGCCAACAAGGGCGAGCGGAAGTTCGCGTGTGTCTCGGGCACCCAGGCGATCGACGACGCGTACAACTGGATCCGGGCCGGCCGCAACCGGGACCGTGCCGCGCTCGTCGTCGCCACTGACACTGCGCTGTACGAGCGGGGCGATCCCGGCGAAGCGACCCAGGGTGCGGGCGCGGTCGCGATGCTGATCGACGAGAACCCCGACGTCCTCGCGCTCTCCGACGAGCAGGGGTTCGGTAGCATGGACGAGACCGACTTCCTGAAGCCGAACCAGCAGTTCCCGAGCGTCGACGGCAAGCGGTCGATCCAGGTGTACCTCTCCCGGATGCGGGAGGCGCTAGAGGACTACGAGTCCGTCGCCGGACGCGTCTACGAGGAGGACTTCGCCTACGCGCCGTTCCACACTCCGTTCCCGGGGATGGTTCGCAAGGCCGGCCTGCTGGCGTACCGTCACATCACTCGCGATACGGAGATCGAAGACCAGCTCGCCGAGGAGATCGGTCGCCAACCCCGTGAGGACGAGTACGACTCCCGCGAGGAGTACGAGGAGGCCATTCGCGAGTACATGGACGCGCTGAAAGGCACCGAGCGATACCGGAGCTGGTACGCTGACGTCATCGAACCCACCCTCACGATCTCCTCGCAGGTGGGCAACTGGTACACCGGATCGGTTCACATCGCCCGTGCAAGCGCGCTGATGGCTGCCGCCGACGCGGACAGGGACTTCGAGGGCGAGCACCTGCTGATCGCTTCGTACGGCTCGGGCGCCCAGGCGGAGATCCACGCGGAGACCGTACAGTCCGGCTGGAAGGAGGAAGTCGAGGCGCTCGACATCGACCAGCAGCTCGAGAACCGCTACGACCTGACGTTCGAGGAGTACGAACAGATCCACAACGTCCACGACTTCGACAAGGACGTCGAGGTGGACGCGTTCACCCAGCCCGACGGCGAGTTCGCCTTCACCGGCTGGGGACGGATGAACGAGCGCAAGTACGAGTACGTCGAGTGATCCTCTCGGAATAGTTCTCTCCCGTCCCGGTGCAGCCTCGCACCGGTGCAGTCCCGCGTCGCCTTTTTATCTATGACTCGCCTACGTCGTCCATGACCGAAGACACGCCCTCTCGACCGATCGAGCTGCGAAACGGCGACGACATCGACGACCTCCTCGCGCGCGAGCCGCTCGTCCTGCTCGAGTTTTACACGAACAACTGCGGGATCTGTCAGTCGATCGAACCGGTTTTGGGACACGTCCACCGCGAGACGAACGTCACCGTCGGCGTTTGCAACCCGCAGACGGACATGGACCTCGTGGATCGGTTTTCGATCACGAGCGTTCCCACCCTCGTGCTGTTTTACGAGGGAGAGCAGCTGGCCACCCTGTCGGAGGGGTTCCAGGGGGCCGAGGCGATCCTCTCGTTCGTCGAGAGCAACCTGCCGGCGAACGCAACCCTCGAGGGATCGATCGTCGGGTAGTCCGTTCGTCGATTTTCAAAGCTCCTCGAGGTTCTCGAGGATTTCCTCGATATCGCGCGTCGAGACGGCAAGCGAGAAGCCGTCGACACGCGCCAGATCGGGCGCGTACTCCCAGAGATCCTCCTCGTCGATCCCGTGAAGTACCACCGCGTTCGGCGTCGGATTCACCACCCGCATCGCCACGAGTGGCGACTCCCCGCGGGTGACCCCCGTGAACACGAGCGCCCGGTTCGTCGACTGGCCGTACAGCCGGTAGAACTCCTCGCTGGAGAGCCGCGTGATCGCCGCGATGCTGTTGATGACGGTGTGGCCGTTTACAGTGTCCTGGTCCCCACGGACGATTTCAGTCGCACCCATCGCCTCGTAAAACGTCGACAGCGGCAGTGCCGTGGAGTACTCCCGGAGATCGTAGACGACGTCGCTCTCGAAGCCGGCCGAGATGACCCTGGCGTACTGGCGGATCCGTCCGCCGCCCCGCCGCTCGTCGATGTCGAGCAGCGCCTCGACCATCCGCGAGACGACGCCGATTCCGGGGGAACTTCGCCGCCCGCTCTCGTAGTCGGAGATGACCGACGAGGAGACCTCGAGCTGGTTTGCGAGGGCGGTCTGGGAGACGTCGAAGTCGGTCCGCCACTTCCGGAGCGTCGCGCCGGGGTCCTCGCTCAGAGTGATCTCGCCCGCGATCCGGCGGGCTAGATCCGCCCGAGCCGCCTCCCGGTCTCCGTTGTCCATACACGAGACGTCGCGAGCGGGGCCGAAAAGCGTATCGAACCCCGGGTTCGTCGCTCGTCGAAAGTGGTATATAGATGACTATTCGTTCCGACGCCGGTTGATTCTTTACACTCCGCCCAGAAGAATCCGCAACGACGGTTCACACACCGTGGGGCGTCTACGCCCGGCCACGCCGGTGGAAAGTCCGAACGAGAATGAAAAAAGTACGATTTGCTGACACGGATCGGGGGGTCGAAGCGGTCGACGACATCGAGGACCGCACCTTCGAGTTGCATCTCCCCGACGGAAGCGCGGTCGGGCCAGTCTCGGCGGATCGGTTCGCCTTTCCAGTAACTGCCGGGATCGAGGTAGAGGCGAGCCGGATCGTCGTGCCGGAGTACTTCGGGCTGTTCGTGTTCGATCGGGACGAGGGGTCGTTCGTTCGAACGATCAAGCCGGCTACCGATGCGTTCGTGTCGGAGGGTGCGTACGATGTCGACATCGGCGGCGCTCCACTGAAGATGTACCTCTCTTTCGAGGGCGCATTCGACGTCGTCCACCGTGCGGATAGAAACGAGCCGGAGACGGTGCTCGAGTTCGATCGAAATCGGCGTGTTCGGATCGGCGCGCGGTCACTTCACTCCAGTCCGGCCGGAACGATCACCACGACCGAATCAGTCGAGGACCTGATGACTGCGGTCTCCTCGTTCGGCTCTGCAATTAAAACGTTCTCGCCGGAGCGATCGTTTCCCACGCTCCGCGGTCACCCGCCGCGGCTCGAAGTCGGCGAGGAGTTCTCCGCTCCGCAGGGCATCGAACCGCCGGAGACCGGCGTCGAGATCGCAGTCCCACCCGACGTCAAGTCGGTGTACACGGTCGCTTCGCTTTCGTACTATCTCGGCGCGAAGATCGTTCCCGGTTCGGAGCCGGCGATCCTCGCGAACGGGGATCGGTTCCCGTTGACGGGCGAGAACGCCCCCCGGAACGCCCGGGCGCTGATGGACGGCGCCGCGGGGGCCCTGGAGCGGCAGTTCGCCCTCGACTGCGTGGTCCGGACGGCGGGGCTTTACGACGTGGATCTCAGGGAAACACAGCGATTGATCGAACGCGTCGACGTCGATCTCCAGCATCTGTACGATCTTCCGCTTCCGGATCGGATCGGCGCGTACTTCGAGGTTCCCGGACACGTCGTCGACGACCTCCTCGAATGGCACTCGACTACTGACATCGTACCCTCGTACCGGTACGCGAAGTACCTGCCGTACGCAGTGGCGGAACTCTCGCAAATCCGGAGTTACGATCCGTCCAGCGCCGACGAGGAACTGACTGCCTCGAGCGCGAACACCGGGGACTTCTTCCGGACGACCGACCGAAACGTCACGGAATCGGACGCGGACGGGCCGCGACCGGCGCTCGCCATGGGATCTCGTTCGGCCGACACTTCCGAACGCCGTAGACGGAATCCGAACGAAGTAGTGTCGCCGCCGGAAGTCGACACCGATACACACGTGTGGATCGCCGACCAGTATCCGGTTCGGGCAGGCAAACCGACGCTGGAATCACTGGAGCGACGTTTCGAGTCGAAGCGCGAAAAGGAAGAACCGGAATGGATACGGATACTGGTCGTCTGTAACGATTCGGAGATGCGAGAGGAAAGCGAGGACCTGTACGGGTTCCGTGACTTCTTCGAGTTCGACATCGACGTTCGGTACGATCTCTCGACGGTCGAACTCCGCGAAGCGCTGCACGAAGAGTTCGACTTCTTTCACTACGTCGGTCACGTCGACGAGCAGGGGATGCGGTGTCACGACGGTTGGCTCGACCTCCACGACCTCGAGTACACCGGCGTGGAGTTGTTCTTCCTCAACGCCTGCACGTCGTTCTCTCAGGGTCGGGGACTGGTGGACGCCGGCAGCCGCGGTGGCGTGGTCACCCTCGCGGAGGTGTACAACTCGCTTGCAACCCGATTCGGTCGACGACTCGCCCGTCTGCTGGACGCCGGCTTCGATCTATACGGGGCGCTCGCGGCGGGGCGGGATAGCGTCATCGGCGGCGGAATGTACGGCATCATCGGCGACGGACGGGCGTCTCTGTGTTACAATACAGATGGGGTACCGACGCTGTATCGGGTCGAACGGATGGGGGAAGACGACTTCGAGATCACGCCAATCTCGTATCCCACATCGAATTACAATGTTGGTACTCTGCTGACTTTCATGTATGAGGAAAATGAGATAATGCACATCGGATCCGGTACGGGTGTGCCTTATACACTTCCGGGCCAGGAATTGTCAGAATTCTTGTCGGGGAAATCAATACCGGTAGAAGTGAACGGCAAACTTTACTGGTCTAACGAACTCGGTCCCTCTGATATCTAGGGTCCTGGCTGAGGAACTGCGCCACTGTTCCCCACCACGCTCCCGGCCTGCGTCAACAGCAGGGTAATCGTGAACAGGACGCCGATCATCTTGGGGTGCTGTGCCAGGTATTCGCTGATGCTTGCTTCCGACATACATGAACCCATTTTCCGGGAAATATTAAAATAATATTTAAATAAATCTGATCAAAAATAAGTTGTATTAAGATACGTAAAAATGAATGAACTACCCGCTGGTATGTTCGACGATTCAACGGGAATTTACAAATAACTGTGGGGTGGTACGGACGATCGAGGGGTTCGTTTCCGGTGTCGACGCCCCGAACCGGCCGAAACCCGGATATCCCTGCGGCCGTATTCCCGGACATGCCGCCGACCACGGTACACGTGGCGATCGCGGGGTTGATCGCCTGTGCCCTGCTGCAACACCACTTCGACACGAAGGCGATCCTGCTCGTGCTGGTCGCCAGCGCCGCCCTCGACCTCGATGCGTTGCTGGCCGTCTACTGGTCGGGGACACATCGGGCCGCATTGCACAACATCTGGCTCCCGCTCGGGGCGTTCGCGTTGCTCGCGTGGGACGTGAAGTTCCGGTCGGAGTCGTTCGTGCTCTCTCGATGGGGGGAGTACGGCTGGCGGGTCGGCTGGGTGACGATCGTCGCGGTCACGTTCGGTCACATCCTGCTGGACGCCTTCTACAACGGCGTCAACCTGTTCTGGCCGCTCCACGACCAGCTGTACGATTTCTCCGGGGAACTGCTCGTTTCCGACCAGCGAGGGTTCGTGCAGGACGTGATCGACCTCGGGGACGACGGCACCACCCAGCGCGGCGGCTCAGGCGACGTCCACTACACGACCGCCGTCGACCCGTCACCGGCGCCCAGTCCCGATGAGGACCCCGAACGCGTGGCGTATCTCGCAGAGACCGGAGAACACATCCTGCTTACTGTCGTCGGATTCGCGGTCGTCGCCTATCGGATCTGGGAGCACCGGCGCGGCGACGGCGTCTGATACTGATTATTGTAGCGATTTACCGGTCGATCGGCCATCCGGCCCGCCGATCGTCCGGGTACGGCCGAGAATACTCAGTATGAGCCGGGTTCGGGTTTCCGGAAGCTACCGATCCCACTCGTAGCGTATTGCCGGTGGCTCCGCCATCGCGTCGACTGCCTCGCGCCACTCGGGTTGACTGATCGAGTACGCGATCTGATCGTGGACGCTCCCGTCGGCGTAGCTGATAGCGTTTCGGATCCGCCCCTCCCGCCGACCACCGAAGCGGTCGACGTACCGTTCGACTGCCTTTTGGGAGTTCTCGTTGTCGGGGTGATGTGTCACCCGAACGACGTCCAGATCCAACTGTCCCAGTGCCAGGTCCAGTAGTGCGCCCGCACGTTCGCGGGAGTAACCGCGACCCCAGAAGCGTTTGCGGAGCCAGATCCCCATCTCCGCCCGGCGGAGTTCCCACTCGATCCTGAGCCCGGAAAAGCCGGCGAGTTCGCCCGCGCCGGGCTCCCCGTCCCGGGGGCGGATCGCGTAGTCGGCGACGGTTCCCTCCTCGCGGCCGTCGACCCCGCCCTCCAGGAAATCGAGGGACTCTTTCGGATGAGCGTGTGGCTCCCAGGTGACGTGCTCGGTCACCTCTTCGATCGCGTCGCCGTCTGAACAGTACTCGTACAGTTCGAGGTAGTCGACGTTCTCCGGCGTCCGGGACTCGAGCCCGAGGCGCTCGGTTTCGATCCGTTCGGGGAACATACCTCCCGGTCTCGTTCGAGTATAAAAAGGATTGCCGCGGTGTGAGACACGTTATCGACTGATTCAAGTACATTTGTACAAACCACAGGGTAATGGAGAGCTGGCACATGCCATGAACGGAATCGTCATCGGCGGGGCACGCTCCGGGGTCGGAAAGACGGTCGCGACGCTTTCTGTGATTCGGGCGCTGGAAAACGCCGGTCGTGCGGTTCAGCCCGCGAAGGCCGGTCCGGATTTCATCGATCCGAGCCACCACGAACGCGTGGCCGGCCGTCCCTCCCGGACGCTGGATCTGTGGATGCAAGGCGAGGACGGGCTCCGGCGCAACTACCACCGGGGTGAGGGGGACGTCTGCGTCGTCGAGGGCGTGATGGGACTGTACGACGGCGACGTCTCCAGTACGGCCGCGGTCGCGGAGGCGCTGTCTCTCCCGGTCGTTCTCGTCGTCAACGCGAGCGCCGGCATGGAGAGCGTCGCCGCGACCGCGCTCGGCTTCCGGGAGTACGCCGACCGGATCGGTCTCGAGATCGACGTCGCGGGCATCATCGCACAGCGTGCCCACGGCGGCCGTCACGAACGGGGGATCCGCGAGGCGCTTCCCGAGGAGATGGCGTACTTCGGTCGAATTCCGCCACAGGAGGACCTGGAGATCCCGGACCGCCATCTGGGGTTGCACATGGGCGAGGAGTCCCCACTCCCGCAGTCGGCACTCGATGCCGCGGCAGACCACCTCGAGGCGGATCGGCTCCTCGAGACCGCGCGGGAGCCACCCCGGCCCGACACAGCCTCCCCCGTCTCGTCTCGGCCGTCCGGGGACGGCCCCAGCGTCGCCGTCGCCCGCGACGCGGCGTTTCGGTTCGTCTATCCGGCCACGATCGAACGGCTCCGGGAGGCCGGAGTGCTCGTCACGTTTCAGCCAGTCGCGGGCGACGACGTGCCCGACTGTGACGGCGTGTATCTCCCTGGCGGGTATCCGGAACTCCACGCCGAGGCGCTGTCGGGAAGTCCGGCGGTCGACCAGCTCGCCGACCGAGCGGCCGACGGGCTCCCCATCTTCGGGGAGTGTGGCGGGCTGATGGCGCTTTCCGAGACGCTCACAACAGCCGAGGGGACCGAACACGACATGGCAGGGATCCTGCCGGCGGCGGTCCGGATGCACGACCGATATCGGGCGCTCGACCACGTCCAGTTGCGCGCCCGGACGGGAACTCTGACCGCCGCGCCCGGCGAGCGACTCCGTGGCCACGAGTTTCACTACTCCAGCGCCGACGTCGCGGGTGACGCTAGCTTCGCGTTCGAGGTCGAACGGGGTGACGGCATCGCGGACGGGCTCGACGGGCTCACCGAACACCGGACGCTGGGGACGTATGCCCACGTTCACCCCGAAAGCGGCGCGTTCGATTCGTTCCTCGATCGGCTGTAGGCGTTTCCGCTCGTCTTTTGAGCCCCGCGCTCGAACTCCCTTCAAGCCGCATGACAGACTGGACTGAATCGTATCGTCCCCGCACGCTCTCGGAGGTTCGGGGCAACGACAAGGCCCGAGAGAAGCTCCGCGAGTGGGCGGAAAACTGGGACGACCACCGGGAGGCAGTCGTCCTGTACGGCAGCCCCGGCGTCGGCAAGACCTCGGCGGCACACGCGCTCGCGAGCGACATGGGGTGGAAGACCGTCGAACTGAACGCCTCCGATCAGCGCACCGCCGACGTCATCGAGCGGTTCGCGGGACGGGCGGCGAAAAACGCAACCCTCGCGGGCAGCGCGGCCGGCGGGGGCGCCCGCGGCGGCGACACCGCCTCCAGACAACTGGTGATCCTCGACGAGGCGGACAACATCCACGGAAACTACGACCGCGGGGGCGCCCGGGCGATCACTCGGCTGGTGAAGGAGGCCAGCCAGCCGATCGTGCTGATCGCGAACGACTACTACGAGATGTCCCGTGGGCTGCGCAACGCATGCCGGGAGATCGAGTTCAGGGACGTCTCCCCTCGATCGATCGTGCCCGTGTTGCGGAACATCTGCCGCCAGGAGAGCGTCGAGTTCGAGCCCGACGCGCTCCAGCGGATCGCCGAACGCAACGCCGGCGACCTCCGAGGGGCGGTAAACGACCTCCAGGCGATCGCCGAAGGCCGGGACCGGATCACACTCGATATGGTCGTCACGGGCGATCGGGACCGGACGATCGGAATCTTCCCGTTCCTCGATGCGGTGTTGAAAGAGGAGACGCCCGAGGAGGCGCTCCGGTCGGGGTACGACGTCGACGAGACGCCCGACGATCTCTCGAAGTGGGTCGAGGGGAACGTCCTGAAGGCGTACGACTTCGATGAGGCCGCCCGCGCCTACGAGTTCCTCTCGAACGCCGACGTCTGGCTCGGCCGGGTTCGCGCGAGCCAGGACTACTCCTACTGGCGGTACGTCACCGACAACGTCGCCGCCGGCGTCGCCGCCTCGCGCGACGGGACCAAAGGCGGCTGGACGCGGTGGGGACGCCCGCAGTTCTGGCGGTCCTCGGACGCGACCGCCGAGGAGGTCGTCCGGAAGCTCGCGGCTGCGAACGGCTCGAGCATGGCGACGGCCCGCCGCGAGATCCTGCCGTACCTCTCGGCGGTCACGCACCACTGCAAGCCGCGAGAGCTCACCGTCGCGATGGCGGCCGCCTACGAGTTCGAGGAGAAACACGTCTCCGTTGTCACCGGTTCCGGCGAGTCGACGAACAAGGTCCAGTCGATCGTCGAGGACGCCGAGAGCTTGCGAGAAGAGCGGATGGAGGACCACGCCGGGGGCGCGTTCGAAACCCGTCCGAACGCCGGCGACGCCGAGTCCGACGGCGAACGCGACGGTCGCGGATCCACGGAAGGGGCCGACGAAAGCGCCGGGTCCGGCGGCGAGAACGCGACGCTCGATGAGCTCTCTACTGCGAACGAGCCGGACGACGCAACCGAGGGAAACGAAAACGGGGACGGCGAAAACGCGGCCGTCGAAAATACGGACGACGAGGACGACGGGCAGCTGAGTTTCGGCGATTTTACCTGACGCGGGGATCAGACTATCTGTTCTCCGTCGTCGTCGAACACCGCGATCGCGTCGACGGGACACACGCGTGCGGCAAATTCCGCTTCGAACTCTTCGCCGTCCGGAACCTCCAGGACGAACACCCCCTCCTCGGTTTCCTCGGCACCGGGAAGGTCGGCTTTTCCGTCGTCGACGTTCTCTTCGAACCCGTCCCACTCGTCGACACACTGGAACATTCCGATGCAGGTGTTCCGATCGAACTCGATTCGCATTGTAACAGCCTGCACTCGTCGCCGTAACAAGTTAGCCGTTGCGTCGGCCGGAGTGTCCAATCATAATGACAGTTGTAGTGGTTTACTTTTACTGGACGATCGTCACCGCGTTTCGACGCGCGAGGTCGTCGCGCCGGTGTAGGACCACTTTTCGATCTCGAGGTTCGGAACCGCCCCCTGCAGCTGCAGCATCAACGCGCCGATCTGTTTCGGGGAGAGGTCGACGTCCTCGGAGATGAACTTGCCTTTGACGTACAGCATCCGGCCCGCCTCCGCGGTCCTCTCGTGAAGGTACCGCGCGAGTCGCCTGGCGTTCGGGG
Organism: Halalkaliarchaeum sp. AArc-GB; assembly: GCF_031432225.1. Classification (NCBI taxonomy): domain Archaea; kingdom Methanobacteriati; phylum Methanobacteriota; class Halobacteria; order Halobacteriales; family Haloferacaceae; genus Halalkaliarchaeum; species Halalkaliarchaeum sp. AArc-GB. Next base: position 142,216 of record NZ_JAVKGM010000006.1, read on the forward strand.
AGTTGAGGGGGATCCCCTCGCGGGCTGCGGTACTCAATCGGCACCACTCGATCCGATCTGCGGGGTGCCGTCGTGGGACCGTTCGTGGCCGACCAAGATACACGCGACGTGTAGTGCAAGCAGGAGCAAGAACAGGTCGACTCGTTGGCCAGCGACGGTTTCGTGCAGGACGGGGACGTACGCCAGGGGGAGCAGTATCGCTCCCCAGAAGGCGGCGAAACGAACCGCTCCGCGGAGGTGACGGAGGACGGCTCCCGCCATCGCTCCCGGAGTCTCGGGAGCGGGAAATCGGCCGGTGGAGGGTTGGGTGCTGCCGGACATCTGTGGTTACCTCGTCATCGAATATACTGTCCTGTATCCCTATATAAACACCAGAGCGTTGTCTCGGGTTCGCTCGATTCTTCGTCGTTCCGTCTCATTTCGTGACGGTTTTCCAAACTTGGATCGTTTCATCCTACAAAGAGTATCGTTCATTACTCTCTCATATGTCTCTTAACGTTTTATAATAGGTTTTAAGGAGATAACGACTAATGCGGTAGGTTACGTCCCAACCAGGATTCCTTCGCCATAGATCGGCGAGCACTGCATGCGTTCATCCCGAATCCCCTACCTCTGTGTTCGGTAGTTATTGCCAAACGCTCAGACATACTCATCGGTTAATCCGGTAGGATATAATCCGGGGACTTTTATTATATATCTATTTGAATAGCCTTCCATGCATCGGCGACGGGCGGTCACGTGTATCGGTTAATTACTGACAACAGGTTGTCTCCGATTGCCCGAAGAACCTGGAAACGCTATAGAACAACCAGGCGAATCTCCACGGAACGATTCGACCGAGCAACAACCAACCGATTCGGAAATCGAGAACGACGCTTCTACGGAACAGTCTACTGAATCCGACGTGTCTACCGACGTGGACTATCCAACGGAGCTTGAACCGGATGGTGTGCAACCACTTCTCGCTACCACCCACAAGAGTACCCTCAGTCGGGAAAGTTATACGAGCGAATGCGTGGCGGAAGAGCTCTCTGAAAGCACTGTTCTGGACGATTCCACCTATCACGTGTCTACTGGAGGACCTGTATTGATCGAACGTTCTGCTCCCGATCCCGGGGCGAAATACGTCACTACGAATTACCTTCTGTGGCGGCAGGAGAGAGGCGCGGAACCCGTGTACGGGCGAAACTCTCGAAATAAGTGACGTCTCTACGACACACTCGGATACCATGTGACAGTTGTTAGAAACGGGAGCCTTCGACGCACCTGAACACGTAGAGACTGACAACGGTGAGCACCGCTGGGTGATATCCGCAAGTGGGGTCGATGACGAACAGCCACTGCTCGAACAACTGGGTGCCGAATCTCTCACATTCTTTGAGGCAGAGGGTACCGCTGCTCCTGACGGCGTTGTCACGAATCTGGAGGCCACCTTTGAGATCGTTCGGAACGGCAGTCTCCTCGGCTATCGACACAGTTTACCCGTCGACGGGATCGGAACCACGGACGTCCAAGAGCCGGGGTGGGTAGTTACCGCTCGGAACCGAGCACTCAACTGGAGGCGTCAGTCGCAGATGAGAGACGGATTGTGAGGCTAGAAAACGAGGCTGGACAGACGATCTCTGCGGGAACGGACGTCGGAATCCACCTTCCGTTGAAGGGGTCGATGCAGCGATCGATACGAAGCCCCCTGACGTCAGGGGAAACGGTGTTTACCTGGATCGAAGACGGGCAGCTTCGCCTCTCCCGTGACGATCCCCCGGACGAAGTGACTCCTCGAGAATTGGATACTCCGTCGCTTTTGTGGGCAGATTTGGATGGAGACGCCTACATCCAGCGAGAGGTGTGAACTGCATAACATCCACCATCGACGGAGTGACGCCCTCATCGGACGACAGTTGTGCCAAAATTTTTTATCACTTTATGATATCTGTTAAATATATATGAAACGTCGTGGACTGCTTGGATCGCTCGTCCCGCTGTCCGTTGCCGGCTGCCTTCGTCTAACCGACGAGGAGGAACCCGAACAGACCACGCCAGGGTCTGGCCCGAACACGGAATCAGCGCAGGGGGAGGAAACGCCGGAGAGTCGGAACGATAGCGGCGACGAAGCCGACACCGAAGGCACGGACAGCGCCAACGAGGAAATCGAGTACCCGACCGGGCTGGACGAGGAGGGGGTATCCCCGATACTGGCGGACTCACACACATTCGCGTTGCGGCGCACGACGGCGACCATGGAATGGACACTCGGCGGAGTCACGGGGCCACATTATGCGGAGGAGCGATGGGCGGTCCGACTCGGGGACGGTGAGGCAGTCGCCGAGACGATGAACGACGGCCCGATGACGATCCACTTCGCGCCAAACAGCGGATACTGGCGCGAGGAGATCGGCGGGGGCGTGACGTACGGCAGGACACGACAGTCGGCGTGGTACGATATCTCCCGGATCGTCCGGAGTCACCGACTGTCACGGCTTATTCGCGCCGGGGACTGGAACCCACCGGGGTACGACGAGGGGACGGGGATGTTTTCGATCGAAGCCGAGGGAGTCGAAGATCCGTCGAAACTGGCAGAGGACCGCGGTGCCGACGCCATCGAATCGTTTTCGGCGACGGGCGAGGTCACTCCGGACGGCATCATCCGGGAACTCGAGGTAGAGTTTGAGTACCGGTGGGGCCAGGATCTCTATCTCGAGCAAATCGTCTTAACGGTCGACGACATCGAGGACGTGACAGTAACGACCCCGGACTGGGTCGATACGGCACGTGAACAGGCTCCTGAGATGACCGCGGAGTTCGTTCGTGATCGACAGTTCATCGAACTCACGATGCAGGACGGGAATCCAATTCTCGCGGGAACGTCTCTCGTCGTACATGATGAGGAAAATCAGGGGTTCGGTGATTTTTCTGAGGACGTTACTCCCGGGGACACACTCTACCTGTTCGTCGATGATAACGGTAGGGGTCGTATCTCGCGAGAGACGATTCCGGAAAACGCGTCCCCGGTTCCGTTCGAGGGAGAATTCGCCATCTGGGCACGCAGAAACGTGATGGAATACTTTTTCTTGAAAATAGGTTGAATACGTCGATCCAGGTCCAGCAGTCGTATTATCCCCAAGAAATATTGGGAGATACTAAATTTTTATTACATGTGTGTGCACTACGATGCAGAATGAGAAGGCGACGCATACTCGGGACGGTTCTCCCGTTCTCGCTCGTGGGTTGTCTTCGGCTCACCGAGACCGACGAGAGCACAACTGAACCGGCAGAAACGCCGACGCCCGAACCGACTGAATCTGTAGCTCCCGGGCAGACCGAGGAGAATCTGACTGAAAAAACACCCACGGAGGAGTCAGAAGGAGAGACGGAAGGGGAACTCGAGTATCCGACTGGGCTTTCCGAGGACGGAGTGTCGCCTATCCTCGCGGACAACCACGCCAGCAGCCTCAGGGACGAGTCGTTCGTACTCGAACTTCTCAACCACGCACACCACGCAGCTGAACTGAAACTCGTACGGGTCGATCCCGAGCGGGCACACGTGACTGTCACTGGTGAGGCGGAGATCTACTATCGAGACGGGAGAACCGAGGAACTGTGGCGACAGTATCACGGAGGGGAGCAATACTATGGAATGCCCAACAGGGATCCGTCATGGTCCGGAATTGGCATTGGTTCTCTCGTAGATCACAAGACGCTACGCGTACTTCTCGATACAGTCTCATACGACAACGTGAGTGTCGAAGAGCGGGATGGAGAACAAGTATTTCGTATTGCCGGTGACACGCTGGAGGATCCCGAACGTCTTGAAGACGGGTTGTACATCAACCGCCCCACCGACGCGTCGGCGGAAGGATACGTGACTCAGAAGGGAATAGTACGTTCGCTGGCCGTCGAAGTCATCTATACCGAGGACGAGAGCGAAACGCTGGGTGAAGTACGATACGAGATGGGGAACATCGGCAACGTCACCGTGTTGGAACCGGAGTGGGCAGAGACTGCTGAGGAACGGGCACCGGAACTGTCCGCAGCACTGTCCGAGGATCAGACGTACGTTCGGATCGTACACGAAGGGGGACAGAACCTGCCTCCCGAGACGCTGGTAGACAACACCGCCAACGAAGGAGACGTGGTTATCGGCCGTGAATTGACGGATGGCGATACCCATACTTCTGGTCGGCTGACGGCGAAGACCGGATATCTCTGGATTCACCTCCCACGGAAAGTCCCGAGCAGTACGAGGGAATCCTCGAAGTACGTCTGGAACACGAATCCTACCTGAACTGGAGAATTCGAAATCTCTAACGAGGGCCTATTATCCGTCGACACGTGCTTGACGTTTCTCTATGAGTCGACGAATAGTCTCGCGCACGTCGCCGTCTTCCGTGATGTGCTCGAACTCGAGGTGGCCCGGCGTTCCCCTGTTTCCGGCAGTGAGGAACGCGACGGTACCGATCCCGAACAGTCGCTGGAGTCGACCTTGGATCCGATCGTGACCGCGGATCATCGACAGGGGTAACTCTCGCGACCAAGTCTGATATAGCAGTTCGTAATCGCGTCGGACCGCCTTCGGGGTGACCGTATATGTAGTTCGCGTTAACACATATATTCGGAATACGATCCGGCCGAGTCCCAAAAGCCAGAGGAGCGTGACGACGTTGGCTGCGATCTCCGTCGTCTCCGGGTCCCCCAGTAACTCCGGGTTATCGTACATGTACAAGAGCACGGCCAGGCCGACTAGGAAGACCGTTCCGAAGTACACGAGGGATGGTTTGAGACTCGGCGTGAGTTCCAGGATTGCGTCCCGATTGTCCGTCGGTGCAGGATGTGCTTGAGCCGACTCCTCCGGCGTTTCCGAACCATGTCCCCCCGTGTCCGATGACTGTGCTTGCCGTTTCGTAACGTTAGCTGCTGTGGTTTCTTCGCTCATTGTTTATACTGGTAACGTTCCAAGTGACCAGGCGATCAGTCCCGCCACGTAGAGTAATGGAGAAAGGAGAACGGCGACGAGTGCGAGGAGCGCGCTGAACCGACTTCCACGGTGGTTGATCCGCGCCCCCAGGTAGAGTGAATAGACGAAATACAACACCAACACTACCAGTACGGTGAGGACGGCAACCTCGGTCCGGCTCAGCGCCGTGAGTTGGATCTCACCGCTGGAGACAAAGACACGCTGTTCGACTGGCACGCCGAACAGGTCGTAGGCGTAGTTGAGAAACCGGATCTGGATTTCCAACACGAGGTCGCGCGCCGTTGCCAACTGTTCCTGCTCGGTGAGGACGACTAACACGGTGAATATCCCAGCCAGATACGCGCTCACGCTGTATACGATCGTATGAAGCGTAAGCAGAATTCCTTGGGAATTCAGGGTGAGAATCAACATCCCATGATAGGTGACGAACGTGACCAACGTGAGAACTGTAATAAACGCTGAGTTCTGGATAAATCCTCCGACGAGGTACGTAGCCATCTCCACGTCCATGAACGGGCTGAACAGGAGAATTGCCGCGTCGGGGGTCGTGTCCTGTTCCACGACGCCGTATCCTGCAAGCGTCAGTGGACCCGCGTATAGGAACAGATTAACGACGAACACCACCAGCAACGCTACGGTATGTTTAACCTTCTGATGAGTTGTTCCGCCACCGAGAACGCCGCGTACAGCCACGAACTCTTCGGGGCGAAAGACGGCGTCAAACAGATCAACGACGAGGCTCTTCAGATAGTTCCGCCCCATAGATACCTATGTTAATAAGCATATACTTATAGGTTTATGAATATGGGGTTCGGATACTTATCGGCGTCTTTCGTAATGGCAAATAGAGCAGTACCATTCGTCTTTAGTTAATACTCTCAGTAATACTCAGTAACTCCATTTTCTGTCCAGATTCGACACTCTCACGCCGGCTATGGGGAGAAAATCGCGTTTGCGAGGGATGCTTATTGTTCGATATCAGCAGCACAAGAGTCTGAACCGTGAATTCTCTCGTTCCTAATACTGTTGAGCATAATTGGAAATTGAATATTACTACTAGGCTTAACTAAAGACGAATGTAGAGCAGTACATACACCAAATAGTCATTCCGCACTGGATGAAGGTTCTGTCGAACAACCCGATTCCCGAAGAAACGCTCGCTTGTGGAGATAGGACCCGATCACGCCGCCGATCGTCGAAAACGGGATCACGTAAAGAACGACGATACCGAAAAGTCCTGCCGAAAACGAAACAGTATCGATCGGGACGGTCGGGCGTCCGAACGGAGCGATACTAAAAAGCGGGACGAGAAAGACCAGCGCGAAGTACAGTGGAACGATCGCGATTAATCCGGTTAACAGACCGGCACGGGCGCCCGCCTGGAGTGAACGTCTCTCGAGGAATCCCGCGACTATACCTCCGAGAACCGGCGCCAGTGGGACGTAAAAAAGGATAATCAGCGCGATCGATCCAATCGCCGAGTTGAGAAAGAAGCCGTTTCTGTTATCCATACGAAAATTTCTACTTCGTAGTATCATAGAACTTGTGACTGTTACACTCTACCGGCGTCTATCCAGTGGGAAACGAGTGTTGACTACCGTCCACGATGTCATTTGGAATGAGTTACGACTTACTCGAAGGCGGGGATCCCTGTGAGATCGTGTCCGAGGATGAGCGTGTGGATGTCGTGGGTTCCCTCGTAGGTGTACACCGTCTCCATGTTCTGCATATGTCGCATCGGCGGATAGTCGGTGGTGATCCCGTTACCACCCAGCACTTCCCGTGCGATTCGGGCCTGGTCACGGGCCATCCGGACGTTGTTCCGCTTCGCCATCGACACCTGCTGTGGGCGGAGGTCGCCCCGCTCTTTCAGTTCGGCGAGCCGATAGGCGAGCAACTGGCTCGTGGTGATCTCGGTCGCCATCTCCGCGAGTTTCTCCTGCTGGAGCTGGAATCGGGCGATCGGGCCGCCGAACTGTTCGCGGTCAATCGCGTACTCTCGGGCGGTTTCAAAACAGTCCCGCGCTGCGCCCACCGCCCCCCACGCGATCCCGTACCGCGCCTGGGTGAGACACGAGAGAGGTGCCTTCATGCCGTCGGCTTCCGGGAGCCGGTTCTCCGCGGGGATCTCGACGCCCTGGAGGCCGATTTCGCCGGTGATCGAGGCCCGCAGCGAGAGCTTCTCGTGGATCTCGTTGGTCGTCACCCCGTCGCGATCGGTCTCGACGAGGAATCCCCGAACCGGCGACCCCTCGGCGGTGGTCTCCCGGGCCCACACGACCGCAACGTCCGAAATCGGCGAGTTGGTGATCCACGTTTTGCTCCCGTCGAGCACGTAGCTGTCCCCCTCCTTTCTGGCGCGCGTCTCCATTCCCGACGGGTTCGAGCCGTGCTCCGGTTCAGTCAACCCGAAACAGCCGACCGCTTCCCCCGTTCCCAGCTTCGGCAGCCATTTCTCTTTCTGTGCCTCGCTGCCGAACGCGTAGATGGGATACATCACCAGGGCGCCCTGCACGCTCGCCATCGATCGCAACCCCGAGTCGCCGGCCTCCAGCTCCTGCATCAACAGCCCGTAGGCGGTCTCGCTGACGTTCGCCAGCCCGTATCCGTCGAGGTTCGGTGCGTAAAACCCCAACTCCCCCATCTCGAGGATCAGCTCCGTCGGGAACGTCCCCGCCTCGTAGTGCTCGCCGATCTCCGGCCGGACCTGTTCGTCGACGAACCGTCGCGCGGTGTCGCGGATCATCCGCTCTTCTTCCCCGAGGTCCGCCTCCAGGTCCACGTAATCGAGCATGACTGTGACTCCGTCCCACCCGGTAAAAAGCAGTTCGCAACGCCTTCGGCGAGCGGGATACGGTGGGGATCGGAGCTAGACGCCGTGGGTCGCTTCCTCGGGATCCTCGACTACTTCGAGTCCCCGGTTGTTGACCGCGTACGGGTCGATGTGGTTCTCTTCCAGGAACTGTTTGTAGATGCGTTCGCACGTCTCGCCGTCCTTCTGTTTGTCGCTGGCACGGTCGCACAGCTCGAGGAGGTCCTCCGGGACGTCGTTCGTGTAGACGATCCAGTGATTCACCAGGTCCGAGAGGCGACGGATCGGCGAGGTGAAGTGACCGTAGATGTCGAAGTTGAGCGCGTGGTGGCCGCCGAACGGGTCGTTCATGTACTTCGCGCGGGGCATCACCTTCAGGACTGCCCGCTGGATCTTGTTGAGCTGGCGGTCGGGCGCTTCCTCGAGCGCGGCGTTGACGGCCTTTCGGGGGTCGTCCCAGGAGCCCCCCGGGATCGAGACGCCCTCGAGTTCCTGGATCTCCTTGAGTGCGTCGTTCCACTGCTCGGGGGTCGGCTGCGGGTGAACTCGGTACATCGCCTCCACGCCGCGGTTCCACATCAGCTCGTGCGTGACGGCCTTGTTCGCCTTCAGCATGCACTCCTCGATGATCGTGTGTGCCCGGTCCCGCCGGGGGTTCAACACCAGCGAGCCGTCCTCCTTGCGCTGCTCGTGCATCCGCTCGGCGAGTTCGTACGCCAGGGCGTTCTCCTCGTGGAGCGGTGCGTCGGGATCGTCGAGGCGGTTCTCACACTGGGTGTACGTCAGCCGTTCGTCGCTTCGGATCACCGACTTGTAGATGTCGATCGACTCGAAGGAGAGCGTCTCCCGATCCAGCACCATCTCGACGGTGTGGGCGAGGCGGTCCTCCTCGGGAACGAGCGAACAGACGGTCTCGGCGAGCACCGAGGGGAGCATGTGGATCGTGTACGCCGGCAGATAGACGGTGTTGCTCCGCTGGACGGCCTCCTCCCACATCGTCGTCTCCGGAGTGACGTAGTGGGTGACGTCCGCGATGTGTACCCAGAGGTGGTACGTCTCCTCGTCTTTCTCGATGCTGATCGCGTCGTCGAAGTCCTGTGCGTCGATCGGGTCGGTCGTCCACGTCGTGAGGTCCCGGAGATCCTGCCGATCGTCCAGTTCCGCTTCGATTTCGTCTTCGATGCCCTCGCTTCGCGCTTCGGCCTCCCGTTTTACCTCGACCGGGAACCCGTCCCGGATCTCGAACTCCTCGAAGAGTTCCTCGCGTTTGTCCTCGAGCCGCGCTGCCATCTCCTCGGTGATCTTCACTGGACCCTGGCCTTCGGCGGTTCCGGCGGCGGCCTGTTCGTCCGACATACTGGGTACAACGGTGACCGGGGTAAAAAGACGTGTCGTCGGGAACGGCAGACTGTCTACTGGACGGGATCCCGGGTCAGGAGCGCTCTTCGGCGTCCGCGGATCCGTACTCCTCTTCGACGGCGTCGAAGTAGCGACGCAGGAACGCCTCCTGTGAGAGCCCGTCGGATTCGACCGACAAAAGCAGGGACTCGAGTTCGGTGCGGGGCTGGTGACACAGCCCGTCGTGACACTCCTTACAGAGGTGCTCGAACTCCTTTCCGTGGCGGTCCCACCGGTCCCCCTCCTTGTCGTACTCGCGGGCGTCCGTCCGGAGCAGCGACGTCCCGCACGCGATGCATACGACGGTTTTGCGGTCCCGGTTCGTCCGCGAACGCCACATACGAACACGCACGCTCCCCCGATACTTAGCGCTTGTCGTGGGTTGCGTTTCCCGCCGGCGAGAGAGGCGCGCCCGCAGAATCCGAGCGAGAACAGTCGATTTATCGGCCGGGGAGCCGACCAGTTACCTATGAACGTCAAATCGCGACACCACCTCCGGAGCGACGAGGTCGACGCCGTCCAGTCGAGCGTCCGGGAGGCGCTCGGCGTCGAGATCGACGGCGAGAGTTTCGAACGCGTCTCCTTTACGGACGACCCGCGGGAGGTCGTCCTCGTCGACGGTGATCCGGCAGTCGTCTACGTCGACGACGAGCCGTTCCTGACGGTTCGGGGTGCGAACGCGTTCCCGCCGGAACGTCGGATCGTCACCGTCGACGCCGGTGCGGTGTCGTTCGTCTCGAACGGGGCCGACGTGATGCGCCCCGGGATCGTCGAGGCCGACGAGGCGATCGAGGAGGGGGATCTCGTCGTCGTCGCCGAGGAGACCCACGGGAAGGTGCTCGCCGTCGGTCGCGCGCTCGTCGACGGCGCCGAGATGATCGGCGACTCCGGAAAGGTCGTGGAGTCGATCCACCACGTCGGCGACGAGCTGTTCGAACTCTCCGTGTAGCTCACTCCGATTCGGCGTCGTCTTCGTACTTCGCCGCCGCGTCGGCCCACCCGCTGAGCGTCAGCTCGTAGGTCTCCCGGAGGTCGGCGACCGGCGTCTCGCTCGCGTCCACCCGGAGGTCGATCGAGTCGGGCGAGGTCGGCTCGTCCTCGACGTCTTCGGTGGTCTCGACCAACAGCGCCGCCGACTGGATCGGGAGATCCGTCCGCTTGTCGCCGCCCTCCTCGTGGCCCGCCTCGAGCGCCTCGATCAGCCGAGCCGCGAGGGGGTCGTCCCCGAACGCGTTCGACTCGTAGGCTGCCGCAGTGGCGTCGATCACCTCCGGGCCGGTCAGGAGGTTCCCCGCGACGGTGTAGTTCTCGCCGGCCGCGTGGCCGTACCAGTCCCGGCACTCGTCGCCGGAGAAGACGAACGTCCCGTCGGTGTCGACGCCGTGAAGCTGTCGCTGGGGCCGCCCCTCGTCGGCGTTCAAAAGGGCTTCCAGGGCGTCCTCGACTGCGAGGCCGTCCGCGAGGTAGTCGATCCCTTTTCGGCCGAGTTCGACGTTGACCAGGCTCTGGGTCGCGACGGCGCCGTGTTCGGACGCGAACGGACACAGCGTTCCGACGCAGGGAAGTCGGGTGGTAACGGCGACGCCGAACCGGTGGTGTCTGGTTCCGTCCTCGTCAGTGTACGGTTCCCGAACGCAGATGCTGAACGTCACGTCGGAGGCTGCACGCCGGGGAGACAAAAACCTCGCCGTTCCCGAGGGGCGAACCGTCAGCCGTTTGTAGGCAGGCGGAGAAGGTCCGGCGATGAACGACGTGATCGATCAGGAGCTGTACGAGCGGACGAAGGCGCTCCTCGAGCCGGGGGAGATCGAACTCGTCGGCTGCATCGTCCACACGGATCTCGACGGGCAGGCGGACCTCGAGATGCAGGAGCTCACTGTCGATGTCCACGACGTGCTCTCCGAGCACGCCGACAAGGGCGAAGCGTACATCTACGCCGGCAACGACGACCCTGATTTCTCCTCGAACCAGTTCCAGGGGGTGACCCTCGAGGACGAGGAGTTCGTCTGGGAGTGTCAACAGCTCCTCCGGGAGGGATCGTTCGACCTCGTCTTTTATTACGAGGCCGGGGTGGACCAGGAGGCGATCGCCGACGATCTCGCGGCACTGGAACACGTGGATCGCGTGACGCCGGTGCCGTGATCGGTGCCCTGGCGGATGGGCGCGATGCGGTAGACCGCTAGCCTTAAGAGTTCGAATCGGGTAGGTTCAGGTGCGCCAAGGTGGCAGAGTTCGGTCAGACGCAGCGGCCTGCAGAGCCGCCCAACGCCGGTTCAAATCCGGCCCTTGGCTCTTCTGATCGAGCGACGCGAGATCGAAGAGCCGTTCGGCCGCGATTTGAACCCTGTCGTGGAGCGAGCGTACGCGAGCGAGACGACTCCGGTTCAAATCCGGCCCTTGGCTCTTACACGATACCCTAAAGCCCAAGACGACATTCTCTTGGCATATTTTTGCTTTTGAAAGCGGTATCTCGGGAATACGACAGAAGTTTCGGACGCACATCCGTCGAAGGTCCACAAGCGACGTTCACGGGTGTCTCGCAGTACCGCCGTAGGGACAGAATCTGCGCGTTGCGTCGTCCTATCGAGTATTTGGACCGATATCAAAAATAATCCTTCTCAGTAAACGGTCCGTTTTCACCTCGGCTGGGAAACGTCATCGTCGATCTTCGAGGGTGCCGAGCGCACGTCGGAACTGCTCCTCGTTGATTCGCGGTTCGGACATCGCCTGTGCTTCGAGTGCGCCGGCGAATCGTTCAAATTCGTTGTCGCTTGGGTCGGCCGCGAGCACACAGTCGACGTACCCTTCGAGCGCAGACCGCAAGGCCTTGGCGTAGTGATCGTATGCGGCGTCGATGCGGGTATGGTTGTCGTCGATTCCCTCGAACAGCGCACGGTAGACGGTCGCGGCCGCCCGGTAGCACTCGCGCTCGCGGTACTGCTCGGCCACTTCGAAGAAGTGAGAAAAGTCGATAGCTTCCGTGACGACTGGATAGTGCTGTGTGTGCTGGTTGAACAGCTCCTCGATCTCGTCACGGTACGCTTCGACCGACTTGCCGCCGTCGCCAAACCGTGCGAGGAACTGCTCGCGCAGGTCCGGATTTTCGGCGAGTGCATCGCGCACGAACGCACGTAGGTCGTCAGACGAGACATCTTCGATAACCCTTTCGACGTGTTCGCTCTCGTCTTGGGGCGGATCGGCGACGACGTCCAGCAGCACCGCGACGACGTGCTTGCACTCGCCTGCTCCTTCGTAAGGACACGTACACCGAGCATCGATGGTGGATTCGCCTAGATCGACGGTCACGTCGTACAGACTCGTCCCTCGAACCGCGGCTGTAACCACGTCGCCAAACCGTTCAATTCGCTGGATGTGTCCTTCGTCACGGTAGTCCCGCCCGCGCTCGAACACCGCGTCAGCACAGGTCTCCCGAATTTTTGCGTTGTTGAGGTCCATAACTGGGGAGGACTCGTTGGTCCTGTTCTCGTCCGTTCGCGGCTCTATTCATCTAATAGTTCCGTGACGCTCTCGACGGGGGCGTAGTAGCCGCGTTCGTCCCGCCAGACCTCTAGCCATTCGTCCGCAGTTTCGCTGTCGATATGCTCGCGTTTGATGCCGAGGACGAGGAGGCCTATCGATCCAGTGACCGGCACATCCAGTTCCGTCGCAAGACGGCGTGCTGCGAGGTCATCAGTGGCAATCGTCCCGTCGCGTTCAACGGCTCCCCGCAATGCTTCCCTTTCTCCCGGATCAAGTCGCTCATGGAGGCTCACTCTTCCTATTTCGGGTGGAACGTCACTGACTGCCAGTCCGCTGTCGAACGCCTCGACGGCGCTGGTCAGATACTCGTGACCGTGTTCGACTCCCCGTTCAATTTCGTCACGGACTGCGGGTACTACGATTGGAGCTTCGAGTAGGTGAACGAGAAATTCGACCGAGCTCGTACTGGCGAAATTACTGATGGCCGTTGCGTCGAGGAAAACCGGTTGCGGGTATCCGTCCGGCATCTATTCGTCGAGATCGAGTGCAACGTCGATCTCCCGCTGTAACTGGTCGTCAGTTCGTGGCCCGTAGAGCGACGTGAAGCCAGCGTCTTCCAGCACTTCTTCGAACTCCCACCGGGACAGTCCGGCCGCTTCGGCAGCACGTCCGAGCGAGAGATCGCCGAGGACGTACCGACCCACCGCGGTCGCAAGTTCGTCGGAGGACTCACTACTGGAAGAGGCCATCGTACATAGTTATCGGATCCACGGACCTAATAATCTATCGTGGGAGGGGGGCACTCATCGACTCACCGGGTTGCCATCCACATAGCAATCTAAGACAACAACATTTCTTCATCCGCTATCTGGGGTGATTTGGCGATAATTCACTTGATGTGATGGCTTATA
>NZ_JAVKGM010000007.1:0-127420 GCF_031432225.1 Halalkaliarchaeum sp. AArc-GB
GACGCGGATCGCCGACCGGATCGACGCCGGCGAGGAGCTGGGGCCGGTGATGGACGACGTCCTGGGAACCAGCGAAATCGCCAAAAAGCAGGGCGCTGCGGGTGTGTTCACCGGCGGCAGGGTCGACCGCGCCGAGGCGCTCTCGCAGGCGGTCGCCGGGGCGCTGGGACCGTTCGTCTGTTCGCTGTACGAGTAGCGCCCGGACGTGTGGTATATATCTACCCTTGAATACGGCTACTAAACATAAATAAAAGGGAACAGTTTAGTAGTAGTTTCACAGCCTGATACGATTTGCAACAGATAACGTAAATACGAAGAATACCATGTTCACCGATGCCGGGGTGCCTCTGACATCCGGCAGTCGACGACGGGACGTTCTTCCCGACCGCCCTGTCGTTCCCGGCGTGCGATCGTTTGCCCGGACGATCGCGTCTCCAAGCGCCGACCGGCCGGGCTGTGTGCCCGACACCCGGTCGCGTCGGTAGTTTTCAGGTATCACTCGAATCGCTCGACAGTGACGGCTGCAGCATCGACGGCTTCGGCGTGGACTGTTTGCACTTCTCGGCGCGCGGCGTCGAAATCCTCCCGGGAGACGAGGTGGCTCGGGCAGTCGCAGTCGGACGCCCCGAACCCGGGAATCGGTCCGTCGCCGAGCCGGCCGGCGACGGTGCACTCGACGTCCTCGCCGTGGGCTTTGACGACTGCCGAAAGCGACGTCGCGGGATGGCCGAGCAGGTAATCGACGTGCCAGTGCCGTGCGTCGCTCTCGCCCTCGGCGAGCCGTCGATGTCTGTCGATCCGGCTGAACCCGCCCGTGCCGAACGCGCTTCCCGTGTAACAGTAGACGGGCGCGTCGAACCGCTGCTCGCCCAGCGCGCCGACGTCGGTCTCGAACCGATCGTCGACGTCGACGAGGAGCGTGTACGTTCCGTTCGACGGAAGTTTCCCCTCCGTCCGACTCCGTCCGGTCATCGTCGACGGTCGGTCCCGCGCTACCGTAGTTCCTCCGGCATCGCCTCGCGTGCGGCGGCCGCGAGCGCGTCGAACTGCTGCGCCGCCGGCTCCTCGATCCGGTACTCCTCGTGATACGGATCCGCCTCGCGGTCGCGGCCGCTGGCGCGACCGACAGCGGAGGCGATCCGCTCGTAGTTGTCCCGAAGCAGCGATCCGACCAGGTTGGGGGTGCCCGCCCGGTCGGCGAGCTCCCGGGCCGCAGCCCGGCCCGCGTAGACGCGGCCCTCGTCGGCGTCGACGAGCACCATCGCGAAGGGCGCCTCCCCGAACTGCGCCGCCAGGAACTCTTGGGCGTCATCGTCGTACCACGAGACCACCGCGACGTCATCGAGCCGGCGGACTGCCGTCGCCGCGATCGAACAGTACGGACACTCGCCGTCGTAGATGAGGACTGTCCGTTCCTCGGATCTCTCCTCTGCCCCCGGATCGTCCATGCGGAAACTACGGGCGCTGGACGGATAAGTCGCTCAGGTGATCGACCGCTCGTCCGGGCCGTCACTCAGGTAATTGCCTCGTACGTCTCCGGGTCCTCTCCGGACGTCAGCGACAGCGCGGTGATCGCCACTACGTCCCGGACCGTCCGGGCGGAGTCGATGTCGGGTGCGAGCAGCCGGGGGGTATCCTGCCAGTCGTCGTCGAACTCGTCGTCGTGGCCTCGATCGATCTCCGCACAGACGAAGCCGACCAGACCGTCCAGCGTCGGCCCGATCTCGATGCACGCCCGGTGGCCGTCCCCTCCTGTCGCCAGCACGTGTGTCGTGTCGTCCGGGAACCCTGCCGCCTCGATTACGGGTCCGAGCGGAACGCCGGCCCAGCGGCCGGTGACGATCCGGCCGGTGTGACAGTGGATCGTAAACCGTCGGGACTCCCAGCCGTACTTCTCGCGCACTGTGGGCGTGTTCGAAAGCAGTATCGTCCGGTCGCCCCGGACCGTCACCGTCGCAGTCGGGCTGTCGCGTGTCATTGGTCTCGAGGAGTCGCTCACGAGAGGTGGGCGGCAATGTCGGCCTCGGTGATGATTCCGACGGCTTCGCCCCCCTCGGTGACGACGACCGCCTTGTAGTGGTCCAGCAGGTTGCGAATCTCGTCGACGGTCACGTCCTGTGACACCGTCGGGAACGATTCGCTCATAATCTCGCTTACGGGTTCGTTTCCGACGTTCCCGCCGGCGTGGATGACGTCGCTCTGGCTGATCGAACCGACCGGCACGCCGTTTTGCAACACCGGCAGCTGGGAGTACGCCTCCCGCTCCATCAGGTCGACTGCCTCGCTTACGGCGTCGTCCGGCTCGACGCTCACCACGGACTCGTGCATCAGGTCCTTTGCACGAACGACCTCCCCTTCCGCCTCGTCGAGGGCGGCCACGATCCGTCGGAGCGTCGACAGTCGTGGGTCGACGTCTCCGCCTTCGATCCGGGCGATGAGCGGCTGTGAAACTCCGGCGGCGTCTGCGAGTTCGCTCTGGGTGAGTTCGAGCTCGGTCCGCCGCTCGCGCAAGTCCTGCGGCGTCGGCAGTTCCATGTCCGTAAATAACCAGGAGTTATTGATAAGGGTTTGGGCTGCGGTGTCGCCGTGTCCGGCGACCGACCCTTTAAAAGGACGGGCGCGTACCCCGACACATGGCCAAGTATTCCACGGGCGGGGGTGGCGGCGGCGGCGACGGCGACGCCTGCGAACTGTGCGGGCGGGAGACGGGGAATCTCCGACTCGCCAACGTCGCCGGCGCGGAGCTTCTGGTGTGTCGCGACTGTGAACCGCACGGCAGCAACCGCAAGCAGACCGAAAAGAAACACGAGCGGGAAGGCTCTCGGGACGACGACGGGCCCAGCCGGAAGAAGCGGGCGGCCCAGCGGGCGGCCAAAATGTACGACGCCGGCAAGGGCGATTCGAGCCACTGGGAAAAGGAGGGCACTGATTACGAGAAAGACCGGCTGCCGTATCTCCTCTCCGACTACGGCGAGCGCGCCGAGCGCGCCAGGCAGGACGCCGGGCTCCGCATCGAAGAACTCGCCGCAGAGCTCGACGTCGACGAGGACGACCTCCTGGCGATCGAACAGGGCCGTGCCGCCCGCGCGAACGTCGGCGGGTCCGTCGTCCGCGCGGTCGAAGAACACCTCGACGTGGAACTGGTCGACGAGTAGCCGTCTCGTCCCGCCGGGTCCCGTCGGAAGCAGCGCCGGGCTCCGGCAGGTACCGCCATCGCGGACAGTTTTATCGAACCGGACCACGTTCCGACGGACATGACCGGCTCTCGCGCACCCGAAGACCCGTCGGTTCGATCGTTCTCCGCCACCGTCGACCGCGTCACCGACGACGCGGTCGTGCTGGACGAGACGTACTTTTATGCCGCCTCCGGCGGCCAGCCCGCCGACCGGGGCTTCATCGACGGAACCGAAGTGACCGACGTCCGGGACGTCGACGGCGAGGTTCACCACGGTGTCGCCTCACCGGAGGACGGTCTCGCATCCACCTTCGAGCCCGGCCAGGAGGTCGAATGTATCGTCGACGACACGTTCCGCACGTACTGTATGCGCGCCCACACGGCGAGTCACGTGCTGTACGGCGCCGGGCGGCGGCTGTTTGACGACCTGGGATACGGTGGCTTCGACATCGACGACAGGAAGGTTCGGGTCGACTTCGCGACGCCCTCCGACGTCGACGACGAGGCGCTCGTCGAACTCGAGCGGTTGACCAACCGGGCGGTGTGGGACTCGCTTCCGGTGTCGTGGGGTGAAGTCGACGTGGAGACCGCCCGCGACCACGAGTCGGTGGCGTTCAACACCAAAACCGAGGAGGGTGTCATGGCCGGTGCCGACACCGTCCGGATCGTCACCGTCGGCGGCGACACGCAGGGGAACCTCGGCGATGTCGACCCCGAGGAGGCAGTCGAGGCGCTCGCGCTCGACGGCTCGGCGTGGGACGCCGCCGCCTGTGGAGGGACCCACGTGTCGAACACAGCCGAAATCGGGCCAGTAGAGGTGCTCTCGCGGTCGAACCCCGGCGAGGGGCTCACACGAATCGAGTTCGCGGTCGGGCCCGTTGGGATCCAGCGGGACGCGACGGTCCACCGGGCAGCGCTGTCTGCCGCCCGGGAGGTCGACGTCGGGGTCGAGGAACTGCCGGAGGCGGTCGCCCGGCTGGCGGACGAAAACGAGGAGCTGTCCGCAGAGCTCGAGTCGCTGAAAGGGGACGTACTCGACGCCCGGCTCTCGTCGCTCGAGACGATCGATCGGGACGGCGACCGGTGGCGAATCGGCGCGGTCGACGGGTTCGGTCCCAACGAGGTCGGCGACCGGCTCCAGGCACGGATCACAGGCGGGGACGACGCCCCGGACGTCGCGGCGGTCGTCGGCGACGGCGACGCGCCGTTCGTCGTGGTGGCGACCGACGGCACTCCCGCAGCTGGCGACGTCGTCGAGGAGATCACCGATCGGTTCGGCGGGGGCGGGGGTGGCGGTCCGACGTTCGCTCAGGGGGGCGGCCTCGACGCCGACCCGGAGGACGTCCTCGCCTGGCTGCGCGGCGAGTGACCTGAGATCGGAGTCTGCGTTCGGGGAGTGAGTTTTTTCTTCGCCGGAGCGAAACGGCGCCCATGTCACTGCCACCCAGCGACTCGGCGCTCACCGACGAACAGCGGGCGATCCGGGACCTGGTTTTCGAGTTCGCGTCCGAGGAGATCCGGCCGGGCGCCCGGGAGGCCGACGCGACCGAGACGTTTCCCGAGGACGTCTGGGACGGGCTCGCCGAGCTGGATCTCACCGGGTTGACAGTCCCCGAGGAGTACGGCGGATTCGACGCCGACCGCCTCACCTACAGCGTCGTCAACGAGGGCGTGGCCTACGGGCAGCTGGCGGTCGCGACCGCACTGTCGGTTCACTGTCTGGCGACCTCCTGTATCGCGACGTTCGGCACCGAGGCCCAGCGCGAGCGGTGGCTCCCCGAGATGGTCGACGGCCGGCCGGTCGGCGCGTTCGCGCTCTCGGAGCCCCACGCCGGCTCCAACCCCGCCGAGATGTCGACAGTCGCCCGACGAGACGGTGACGAGTACGTCCTCGACGGCGAGAAGATGTGGATCACCAACGGCGAGCGGGCGGGGGTGTACGTCGTCTTCGCGAAGACCGACCGGGACGACCCCGGAAGCGTCACGCAGTTCCTGGTCCCCGGCGACACGCCGGGGGTGACCGTCGGCAAGAAAGAGGAGAAGCTCGGGTTGCGCGCTTCGGACACGACATCGCTGGGGTTCGACGGGGCGCGGATCCCGGCCGAGAACCGCCTCACAGAAGAGGGGAAGGGGCTGTCGGCGGCGTTCCGGATTCTCACGGGCGGTCGGATCGGCATCGCCGCCCAGTCGGTGGGGCTGGCACAGGCGGCGTTCGACGAAGCGCAGGAGTACGCGGGGGAACGCGAGCAGTTCGGCGGTCCGATCGCGGACATCCAGGCGATCCGGCACAAGTTCTCCGAGATGGCGACCCGGATCGCCGCCTCGCGGCTGCTGGTCCGGGAGGCGGCCCGGCAGGCGGACGCCGGCGAGGACAACCGGGTCGCGGCGTCGATGGCGAAGTACCACGCCAGCGAGACCGCGATGGCAGTCACGAACGAGGCGGTCCAGATCCACGGCGGCTACGGCTACACCACCGAATTCGACGTCGAGCGCCTCTATCGCGACGCCAAAATCACCGAAATATACGAGGGAACCACGGAGATTCAAAAGGAAATCATCGCCCGGGGCGTGCTCGAGTAGCCTCGGCCGGGGTGGGACGGCGGGGGTCGACGGTTCGAGTCCCACAAACGATTTCTCCCGTGGGGGAGTTAGGTGTACCATGTACGTCCGCGATGCGCGAAACCGGGAGGAGGTCT
Source organism: Halalkaliarchaeum sp. AArc-GB (assembly GCF_031432225.1). Taxonomy (NCBI): domain Archaea; kingdom Methanobacteriati; phylum Methanobacteriota; class Halobacteria; order Halobacteriales; family Haloferacaceae; genus Halalkaliarchaeum; species Halalkaliarchaeum sp. AArc-GB. The sequence continues at coordinate 5,872 of NZ_JAVKGM010000007.1, forward strand.
GGCTTCTGGACCACATCGAGGCGATGGGCCTGGACGACGCCGCGTTCCGGTCGCGCGATTACGTCATCGCGGTCGACGAGGAGTCCAACGACAGGGCGGGGTTCGGGCGGATCCGGATCCACAAGGAACCCGACGCCTGCGAGATCACGGGGATCGGCGTACTCGACGGCTGGCGCGACCAGGGCGTCGGCGCCCACGTGATCGAGCGGCTCCTCCAGAAAGCCGGCGACGAAGGGTTCGAGGAAGTCTACTCGCTCACGGATCAGCCGGAGTATCTCGTCCAGTTCGGCTTCGAGTTCGCGGATCCCGGGGAGCTCCCGGCGCCGATCGCCGAGCGAATCAGCGAAAAGCGCGAGACGGTGAGCGACGAGGTGCAGCCGCTCCGGATCGACGTCGACGGGTTCGAGATGCCCGACCGGCTCCGCGAGCGGTTCAAGTCGGCTGCAGAGCGCGACGCCGAGGATGAGGGTCCCGAAGAGACCCCGGAAGACTTCGGCATCGACCCCGACGAGGCCACTTATAAGTACGATCCACGCGGTTGACGCCCGTTATCGGGGGCGGAACCGGAAAGAGTAACACCCTTAAACCGCGACCGGCTGGTTGTACGTGAGCGCCGGTGGTCTAGTGGTAGGACCTGAGCCTTCCAAGCTCATGGCCCGGGTTCAAATCCCGGCCGGCGCATTCCTGCGGCGAGCAACACCGCGAGCCGCAGGAATGCGCCGGCCGTAGTCCCACTCGCACTGCTCGCGGGACTCCCGGCCGGCGCATACGACGGCTACCCGTCGAATTGTTTTTTTTTTTCGGTGCTCTCGGGAGTGACCAAACATGAGAGTCGACGCTTAGGATCCCGGTCCAAGAGCGGATCCCGACGTCATCGTGGGACGCGTAATCGGCTTCAACAACTCGAAGAAGGTGGTGAACTCGCGAGGAAGGAGATCGGAGGACGTATTCGAGTGTGGTGGATTATACAGCCGCTGTATCGAAGGCGAAGCTCAGGGAACCTCAGTCCTTACGCGGCCCCTCGCGGATGCGCTCCGCAACGGCATTTAGGTCCCCGCCGAGATCGGTCGCCAGCTGCCAGGTCGCCCCCAATTCCGCTGCGGTCTCGGCGAAGGCCGTAGGGTCCTCGCTGGGGACTGTCGGCAACACGACCTCACCCGGTTCGTCGGCGACATCGCGGTAGAACGCCAAGGCGTCCCGCACCTCCTCCTCGGGGGACCCCGTCTCCTCCTCGCCGTGGGGTCCCGCTTCGGCATCGATGAGCGATGGGAAGAACGGCATGATGCCGTCCCAGCGAGCTCCGCGGTGGATGGGTTTCTTGTTCGGCCACCAGCACCCCAGCAAGATGGGCACGTGTGGTTCCTGGAGTGGAGTTGGGTGAACCTCCGCATCGTCAAGTTGGAAGTACTTCCCATCGTAGCTGAACGGTTCCCCGGTCCAGAGACCGGTAACGATGTCGAGCGTCTCGTCAAGCCGCTCGCCGCGCTCGCGGGGCTCGTAGGGCATTCCGTAGTCGTCGTAATCGTCGCTGTTCCCGATTCCGGCACCGAGAATGATGCGGCCTCCCGAGAGCCGGTCGAGGGTTCCAACCTCCTGTGCGACCTGCCAGGGTTGGCGCCGGGGCAACGGAACGACCCACGTGCCCAAGCGGATCGTTTCGGTCTGTGCGGCAATGCCCGCCAGTACAATCCACGGATCAGGGTGCTCCGTAAAAGGAAGCGAGTCGCTGACGAACACTCCGTCCCAGCCAGACTCCTCGGCGAGAACTCCGAGTTCGACCATCCGCGCCGTGTCTATCTCGTCACTTGCCGTTATCCAGACACCGTTTTGCATACTACGAGCTACTCTTTGTGAGTATATACGTCTCGTGGGCCGTTTATACGGTTTCACGAGGATTTGGACGTATCCTCCACTACCGATCAGATCATCCTCGCCACCACTCCACCAGAGAGAAACCCGTGCTGCATAGATCCTCTATATTGGTCACTTCAGTTTCAATGGTCTTGCAATATGCTCCCCCCGGAGAATATGAATACTATTGCTAATTCTTCTAGACGATACTTCGTTTTGCAATTAGCTTGAATCTATGTAACCGGACGATCGGCCCACCAGGTGGCCGATCGCCCGTAACTCGCTATAATAATCAGTGTGAGTGCTATACACGACAGACCGTTCTCCGGCTGTGGTGGGATCGAGAACCGGAGGTCGAATCAGGGTAAACGAGGGTGAACTTTCCAGGGATTCACCAATATTCATCATCACTGTGTGTGTTGGTATTGTAACACATGGATGGTCCACCGTTCGAGTACGCCGACTACGAGGAGGGGAGAAACGTCAACTACTGGCGGTTGAACCCGGCGTTGCAGGCGGCGGCACGCCGGGTGTATCCGGACGAGGAGTTCGAGTGGGCAAACGAACGCCTCGAGGAGTTCGGCGGGGTAGTTGGGCACACGATCGCGGACAACGCGGACCTGATCGACGAACACGGGCCCGAGCTCCGAACCTACGACAAACACGGCGACCTGCTGAACGAGGTTCGGTATCATCCAAAACAGTTCGAGAACGAGGAGCTGATCTACGAGCGCGGAATCCTGGCCGATGCGTTCGAACCACCGCCGGGTCGGGACGAACCGCTGGGGTTGCTCCACACACTGACGATGCAGTTGTTGCTGTCGTACGCCGACACCGGTCTGGTCTGTTCCCAGTCGATGACCGTCGGGGCGGCGCTGGTGCTCCGAAACCACGATCACGGGAACCACTACGAGGAGTACTTCGAGGAGCTCACCGCCCGGGAATACGACGAGGTCATCGAAGGGGGAATGTTCTTGACAGAAGAGCAGGGCGGAAGCGATGTCGGGGCCACCGAGACGGTCGCGGAACCCGTTGGCGTTCCCCGCGAAGGAGAGGGTAGCGAAACCGACGACGCTGACGGGATCGAGACCGACGACTCGATCGAGGCGCGGACCTACGAGCTCACCGGCGAGAAGTGGTTTTGCTCCAACATCGACGCCCAGGGGACGCTCGCTCTCGCCCGACGCCCGGGCGCCCCCGAGGGCACGAAGGGGCTATCGCTGTTTCTGGTCCCGCACGAGCTCCCGGGCGGCGAGTTGAACCCCCAGATCTATCGACGACTCAAGGACAAACTCGGCACCGAGAGCGTCCCCACCGGCGAGGTAGAGTTCGACGGGACGGTCGGGTATCTCGTCGGGGAGCCCGAGCGGGGGTTCAAATACATGACGACGATGCTGAACTGGGAGCGGGTCACGAACTCCGTGGGCGCGGTCGGGATCATCGGGCGACTCCTACTGGAGAGCAAGATCCACGCCGCAAACAGGGAGGCGTTCGGGCAGCCGATCGGGGAGTTCCCGCTTTTACAGCGCGACCTCGTCGAGATGGCGGTCACCCACGAGGCGGCGCTTTCGTTCGCGATGGAGGCCGCCCGGTGGTTCGACCGGTACGAACGCGACCACGGCGACGACCGCGCGTTCCGGCTCATGCGGCTCCTCGTTCCGGTGTCGAAACACGTGACCACCCGCGCCGCCGTCGACACCGCCTCCTACGCGATGGAGATCCAGGGGGGCAACGGCTACGTCCGCGAGTTCGTTACCCACCGGCTCTACCGTGACGTCCAGGCGCTCCCCATCTGGGAGGGGACGGCCAACATCCTCTCGCTGGACGTCCTCCGGGCGATGGAGAAGGAACGCGCCCACGAGGAACTGCTCCCGCTCGTCGAGGGGTATCTCGACGACGTCGACCACCCGCTCCTGGCGGAGCAGGTAAAGGCGGTGCGCGGAGAGTTCCGCGAGCTTCAGGAGGCGCTCGTGGCGCTCGCGACCGCGGACGGCGACTACGCGCAACACGAGGCGAAGGAAGTGACCGAGTACGTGTACGACGTGGTCTCCGCCACCCTGCTTTTGTCGCGCGCCCAGCGATCGCTGGCGGAGCGCGAGGACGCACGGGGGGCCGTCGTCGCCCGACTGTTCATCGAGGAGACGTTCTCCGAGTCGGACGCCCGGGGTGTCACGACCGGAGAGGCACTCCCGATGCAGTATTTCGATGCGGTCGTCCGGTACGACAGCGTCGATCCCGACCGGCTGGTAGAGTCGTCGTTCGGGTGACGGATCTGGGGGGCCGGGAATTCGCAGAACCTCGAAACACTCGGCGTTCAATGACCGGTCGAACGAGTTTGTGATAGAGAACCCAACAAACGAGAAAATACACATTAAAATACGACGTTTAGTGAATATCTGTTTGAAATATAGCCGATTTTGAAAATGAATACGGAACCCTTATGCGTGTCACCGACCTTTGTCTATTTGCAATGGCAAACGGAACGGTTGATTTCTTCAACGACACGGGCGGTTACGGTTTCATCGCGACTGAGGACTCCGACGACGACGTTTTCTTCCACATGGAGGATGTCGGCGGCGAAGATCTGACGGAGGGACAGGAGATCGAATTCGATATCGAACAGGCCCCCAAGGGCCCGCGCGCAACGAACGTCGTTCGCGTTTAATCACGGTTTCAATCGTCGCCTCGCGGCGACACTGACTGATTGCGGTTTTCTTCGACACATGAGTCGATTAGCTCTATCATCATCTTGCGTTCGAGGGCTCTGAGTCGCTGAGAGACGGCCGACTTGCTCACGCCGAGTTCGTCGGCGACGTCACCCAGATCGGCTTCCTTCGGTTTCTGATAGTATCCCATTCGAACGGCCAGTCTCGCCGCTTCCATCTGTTTGGCGGTGACCTCGTCCACGCTGAGGGTGCACGGTCTGGGTCCGGTTTCTCCGAGCGAGTCGACGGTAAACGTCACGTCGTCGACAGCGCCGGTGAGATACTGGAAAATTTTTTGGCCCGCCTCGCGGTTCGGCACGGAGACGGTCATCTCGAACGGTGACGATTTACCACTCATTGTTCGGCTCTCTGACGGCAGTCGGCAGTTGACGTGGCCGTTCGGGATCGTTTTTGCCTCTCGCGTTCCGAGGCCGCGGTACCACGCTCGGTACGGAGATCGTCTGTTCTCATAGTCGTTCATACGGACCGACCGACGATAGGTGACACTCCGGACTTATGAAGGCTTTAAGTAACGGACGGGGTGTTCCGTCGAGGTCGTCTAGCGTTCTTCGTTCCAGCAGTCACACCCGCAGGAAAGCTGTCGGATGACGTTCGCCTCAGCACGCTGCAGTCGCTGGGAGAGCGCAGACTTGGAGATGCTCATCTCCGTCGCCAGCTCCTCGAGGGGGACTTTCGTGTCCGGATCGTAGTAGCCGGCCTGTTTGGCCCGATGGACCGCCTCGCGCTGCTTTGGCGTCAGTGCCGAGACGTCGATCGTGCAAGTTTCGGGGTATTCGAGCCGCTCCGTGGAGGTGATCGACCGGACGACAACCCGATTGCACCGTTCGCGCACGTCGCTTACGATCGAGGAGACTGTTTCGGTGTCCGGGACGTACGTCTCCATCACGAACGATCCGTCGCCGATCCGAAGGTACCGCGGGATACAGCCGTACTTGACGAAGACGATTCCGGGACAGTGATCGCAGATACTGTTCGAGAAGTATTTGGTTTCGGTCTGTTCACCGTCCTCGGTTTGTTTCTGAACGCCGATGTCACACTGGCAGTCTCCGTCGTCGAACCGAACGTCGATGTCGACGATGTTGCCGTCGGCGTAATCCATGGTACACGGTCCGCCACGTTCGATCTCGAGTTCGACGCGGAGTCTCCTGTTTTCCATCGACGGTGGTTCCTCTCCCGCCTCCGTGGTGGTTTCATCGCGGGCCAGCTGGGGGGCGCCACTCATGATGCACCCTACGTCTTCGCGACTTAAGCCACGTCTCTTTGTTCTTACTGGCTGAGAACCAGCCGAGACCGGGGCGTCGTGGCCGCCGGGGAAACTTGAACTGACTCCCGCCCCGAATCGGCGTATGCGCGAGGAAGACGAGATCAGGGAGCAGTACGAGTTTCTCGAAGAGCAACTCGAAAGCGAGGAGATGCGTCACGAAGGGGTCAGACAGATGTTCACATACTACAAACGGGCGCTGGGATGGGTGCTCGAAGAGGAGTACATCTAGCGGCGACATCCGACACTGCCCTTCGACACTGAACGGGATGGCCGGTCGTCGGTCGGATACTGGTTGGCCGCGGATCGGATACCAGTCGGTTCAAAACCCCTTCGGGGTTCCCAGCCGTCGAACACTGGCGACATCTTTAAGTCGATCCCATCGGTAGAATCGGGTGACGCTTCGCTTGGAGGGCCGAAGCGTCAGCGGGGACCAATTTAGGGCGGCACAGCCGCGATCTTTCGCGGCTTGCTACCTTTTCGAACGATCGATCACTCGATGGAGAGCGACTCGTCCGTCTCGGGAGCGCCTTCCGGCCACTCCAGTTCGAACTCGACGCTCAACTCGGCGGGACCGCTTCCGGTTTCTCGTTCCGCCTTGACCTCGAAGGTCGGCCGCGGCGGTACCTCGAGGGTGACCGACTGGTCGCCGGCCGCAAGCGTCACCGGCTCGCCGGTCTCGAGTTTGTCGGCAACCGATCTGAGCATCGCCGCGATCTCGGACCGCTCTGTGCGCCGTTCCGTCGAGAAGATCACTTCTTCGGGCATGTCTGAATGGTGGATCTGCGACAAGATAAATTCATGCTCTCGGAGAGATTCACTCTGGAGTGGCCAACCTTTCTGCCGATAGTATATCTGTTTTACATGAATCTCTATTTCGATAACACAGCAGTAGCACCACTCTATCCACAGTTACCTGGCTATACTCAAATCCGAGTCGACATCTTTATTGATATGCGATATTGTATCTATAGCTGGATATAACCGATGTACGATCTGACAGGCTTTCAGCGAGACCTGCTGTACGTCATCGCGGGACTCGACGAACCGCACGGACTCGCCATCAAAGAGGAACTGGAGAACTACTACGAAAAGGAGATCCACCACGGGCGGCTGTACCCCAACCTCGACACACTCGTCGACAAAGGCCTCGTCGAGAAGGGCCAACGCGACCGCCGGACCAACTACTACACGCTGACGCGCCGCGGTCGACGGGAGATCGAGGCGCGTCAGGAGTGGGAAGCGCAGTACATCGACTAACCGACTCGAACGCTCGAATCGACCCGATCGGCAGTCAACTCCCGATCGCCCGGCTACTCTTCGGTATTGCTGTTTTCTTCGGACCCTTCGCCGTCGTCGATTTCGTCCCCGTCGTCGGCTGTTCCGTCGCCAGAGCTCTCGTCATCAGGAACCGCTTCCGAACCGGCGCCTCCGGCGGTGTCTCCGGGTTCCTCTCGTCCGATGTCGGCTGCGGAGACGACGTACGGATCCACGGGGGGCGGTTCGGGGGAATCCTCGCCGAGTTTCGTGGGTAGAACGATCCTCGCAAACTGGACGACGAGTACCAGCAGTATCGGCAGCAGGAACAGCCCGTACCAGCCGAAAAGCAGCGGGCCGAGCGTGTACGCCAGCATCACTGCCCCGACGTGGAGGCTCCGTCCGGAGACGTACGGTCGCAAGATCAGGTCTGGAATGCTGTCGACGAACACGAACGAGACGACGAGAAACAGCCCCACGAACCACAGCGTCTCCGTTCCGACTAGGAACGCCGCCCGGAGCCCCAGATAGATCGCCACCGGAACGTACACCAGCTTCATGCCCACGACGGGAATGAGGCTGGCGACGCCGGCGATCAGTCCCAGAAGCGCCGCCGCGGGGATCGCAACGCCGGCGGGAGCGAACCCGTTCAGTCCGGAGAAGACGATCGCGGCGATCGCGCCGGTGATGAACGCGTTGAGGATGTTGCCGAAGAAGATCGACCGGAGATCGTAGTCGACCGCACGGAGGTACGCCCGCAGGGTCCCCTCCTCGTCGTCGAACGTCTCGAGCACCCATGCGACCAGCTTTCGATCGTCTCGGAGGAGGTAAAACGCCAGCACCACCATCACGAACAGCTGGATCAGCGCCACCGCCAGCACCAGGGCGGTGTCGGCGACCGAGGTGAGCGACTCCAGGAGCCGTACCGGGAGATCGCCCGTAAGTAGCTCTTCCCCCAGTCTGTCCAGCAGCGCACCCGGATCGTCGATCTCTTCGAGGAGGCGCCCCAGTTCGGGGTACGCACCGAGATCTACGCCGGGAATCTCCCGGAGTTCCTGGATCTCGCGGATCGCGATCGCGACCGCGTAGCCGACCACGAGGATCGCCGGCAGCGCGAGCACGAGGAGTGCGACTGCGGCTGCGACGGTCGGATGTCCGGTTCGGACGACGATCCGGCGGTACACCGGCCGCGTCGCGTAGTACAGGAAAAGACCGAACACGAAGACCCCGACGAAGGAAGCGACCACGTAGCCGATGAGGGCGAAAAGCAGGAGACCGAACGCGAGCCAGCCGTACTCCGACGGCGTCGATGCTCCCTGCAGCCGTGACATACACACTGTGGCGGCCACGTGATGCAAAAGACTGCCGGCACACCATCGTCCGTTCGGATCCGAACACACCGAATTCAGTATATATTTCTATATAGTACAATATATGTATCCGGAGATCCTCTCTCCACCCGAGATGAGTATCGTCGTAACGCCCGCCCAGGTGTTCTTCGGGGTGCCCTTCGAAGAGCCCGTGGTCCGTATCGGGCTGGCGGCAGCACTGGGGCTGTTTCTCGGGCTCGAACGGGAGTGGTCCGACAAGGCGGCCGGCATTCGAACGTTCTCCTTGACCGCGATCCTGGGTGCGGTGTTCACCGTCGTTGCGACCGACGGTGCCATCGGAGAACTGCTCCCGGTCGTCGGCGGGCTCCTCGTGATCGTGATCGGGGCGTTGTTGTCCATCGAGGGACTCACCAACGTCGACTCGAACGGCGAGGACCCGCTGGCGCTCACGACGGCGGTTTCGCTCATGGTCGCCTATGGGGTCGGCGTACTCGTCGCTCTCGGATTCATTCTCGAGGGGATCACCGTCGCCGTGGTGTCGTCGGCGCTACTGGTGCTCAAACGTGAACTCCACGGACTCGCCGGCAACCTCTCCCGGCGGGAGCTCCGCTCGACGACGGAATTTGCCATCCTCGCGTTCGTGATTTATCCGCTGTTGCCGCCGGGACAGATGGAGTTTCTGGGCGTGCCCCTGGAGCCACGGATCGCCTGGCTGCTCGTCGTGTCGGTCGCAGGGATCGGGATCGTGAACTACGCGCTCGTTCGCTCGTACGGCGGTCGCGGGATCGCCGTCACCGGCTTCTTCGGCGGGCTCGCTTCGTCGGCGGCGGTCGTCGGCGCAATGTTGGATCACGTCCGCCAGCAGCCCGAGGGGATCCAGTACGGCGTCGCGGGTGTACTGCTGGCAAACGCCGCGATGGCGCTGCGAAACCTGGCGCTCGCGCTGGTGTTCACCTTCGGCGCCGCCGGTCCGCTGTTGATCGACGCGGTCGTCCCGCTGGGGATCATCGTCGTCGGGAGCGTTCTCGTCGCGTACGTCGTCGCCGACTGGTCGGCCGAGATCGAGATGGAACTCGAAAGTCCGTTCTCGCTGAAAAACGCGCTGGCGTTCGGCTCGGTGTTCCTGTTCATCCTGGCCGGCTCGTCGGTCGCGGAAGCGCAGTTCGGAACCAGCGGACTGTACGCGAGCGCGCTGATTTCGGGGCTCGTCTCCTCGGCGGGTGTGACTACCTCGGCGGTGCTGCTGTTCCGCGGGGGAACCATCACCACGACGGAGACGGTCGTCGCGATCCTGCTGGCGACTGCAGCGAGCATCGTCGTCAAGGCGGCGCTCGCGACCGGCGGCCCCCGGGAGTTCGCTCGGCGGGTCGCGCTCTGGAGCGGGATCACCCTCCTCGTCGCCGGGATTGGAACCGTTCTGATCATCGTGGTCTGATGTCGACAGACGGGTGTTCGGGAGGAGGGCCCCTGGCCGGCCTCGCAATATTTTCCCGATCCGAAACGAATCGGGCGGATTTAACATCCCGCTGGTGGTGGATACACGTATGGATCGGGACACTGCCGAGCCACGGGTCGACGAGTTGCCGGGAGAGCGAGCAGAACAGTGGGTTGAGTATCACCACGAGTTCGCCGCCCCCAGCACGTACGTCTACGAGTTCGTGTGGGACCGCACGAGGCCGGCGGAAGGGCCGTTCTGTACCGACGTCGACGGCAACGTCCTCCTGGATTTCACGAGCCACGTCGCCGCCGCCCCGCTCGGATACAACAACCCGAAGATCATGGAGCCCCTCCGGGAGTTCGATCTGGTCGATCCACTGAAGATCGCGGGCCAGGACTTCTACGTCGCCGGCGGCGACGCGCCGGGCGAGGGGATCCCCGGCCCTTCGGAGCTGATGGATCGGCTCACCGACGCCACCGACCACTACGACATGGACACGGTGTTCCTCTCGAACTCCGGGGCGGAGGCGGTCGAAAACGCGCTCAAGATCTCGTACGACCACGCCGACGGCGCGAAGTACGGGATCACCTTCCAGGGTGCCTTCCACGGTCGGACGCTGGGTGCGCTGTCGCTCAACCGATCGAAGGAGGTGTACCGGCGTCGGTTCCCCGAAATCTCGTCGATTCACGACGTCCCGTTCTGTCAGGACCGCGACTGTACGGCCGAAACGTGTTCGTGTGGATTCTTCGTCGACGGCGTCTCCCGGCTTCGCGAGAAGCTTCACCCCGACCGGGGGTACATAAACCCCGAAGAGATCGCGTACCTCATCCTGGAGCCGATCCAGGGCGAGGGCGGCTACCGCTTCCCGAGCGACGCGTTCGCGGACGAGATCGCAGCGCTCACCGACGAGTACGACATCACGCTGGTCGCCGACGAGATCCAGTCGGGGGTCGGCCGCACCGGGAAGATGTGGGGTGCGGATCACTACGCGATCGAACCGGACGTCATCGCGAGCGCGAAGGCGCTGCGGGTCGGGGCGACGGTCTCCAGATCGGACGTGTTCCCCGACGAGCGGAGCCGGCTCTCCTCGACGTGGGGCGCCGGCGACATCCTCTCGTCGGCACAGGGGGCGCTCACGTTCGACGCGATCGAGGAGTACGACCTGCTCTCGAACGCCCGGACGAGGGGCCGACAGTTCCTCGAGACGATGCGGGACGCCGACCTCGCGGGCGTCGAGGACGTCCGCGGGAAGGGGCTGATGCTCGCCGTCGAGTTCGAGTCCAAGGAACTGCGCGACGAGGTCCACGAGGCCGCGTTCGCGCGGGGACTGTTGACGCTCTCCTGTGGGTACAAGGTGCTCCGGATCCTGCCGCCGCTGGACGTGACGGAACGCGAGATCGAAATCGGGTGTGACCTGCTGCAGAAGGCGGTCCGGGACGTGAGCTAGCGGCCGTCCGGAAACCTATTCGATTGAGAGACATTCAGGCTTTTCCAGACGAAGTCACACGGTTCAATGAGACGACGAGTCCGGGGACTACCGGGGACAGCGAAGTCGAAGAGTCCTTTTCAGTGCGCGTCGAACCGAACGGCAGTGACCGGACTGTGACCGGAAAACTCGACCCCGAGACCATCTCGCGGCTGGTGTACGGACGCACCGGCGCACCCGCGCCCGATCTGATTCAGGGTGCGGCGTTCGGCGAGGACACCGCCGCCGTGCCGATAGGTGACGAGATACTGGTGATCAACGCCGATCCCTGTTCGCTGGCCGCCGAGCACGTCGGCACGATCGCGGTCCACGTCGCCTGCAACGACGTCGCCGCCTCCGGCGCGCACCCGCGGTGGCTCACGAGCACGATTCTGCTTCCCGAAGCGGACGCCGTCGAGACGCTCGACCGGGTGACCGCCCAGCTCGATTCGGCGGCCCGGGAGGTCGGTGCCACCATCGTCGGCGGCCACACCGAACGCTCCGCGCAGCTGGATCGTCCCCTGCTCGCGATGACTGCCATGGGGTTGACCGACCGCTACGTCGCCACCGGCGGCGCCGAGCCGGGCGACCGGCTCCTGCTCACGAAGGGTGCCGGCGTGGAGGCCACCGGCATCATGGCGACCGACTTCCGGGCTGAGCTTTCGGGGGTCGTCGACGAGGCGACGATCGACCGCGCCGCCGACTTTTTCGACTGGCTCAGCGTCGTCCCGGACGCCGAGGCCGTGGGCCCGTTCGCAACCGCGATGCACGACCCGACAGAGGGCGGCGTGCTGGCGGGACTCGTCGAACTCGCGCTGGCGGGGGCGGTCCGGTGTGTGGTGTCGCGGGAGGACATCCTCGTCCGGGATGAGACGGCGGCGCTGGGGGACGCGCTCGGGGTCGACCCCCTCCGGACGTTCGGCTCCGGGGCCTTGCTCGCGTCTGTTCCCGAAGAGGCCGTCGGCGAGGCGCTTCGGGCCGCCGACGAGGCGGGGATCGAGGCCGCCGAAATCGGTCGCGTCGAGGGTGTCGAGAAGGGAGAAGACGCCGGCGTCGAGATCGACGGCGACCTCCTGACCGAGGTGCCGAGAGACGACATGTACGCGCTGTGGTCGTGACCGTTGTCGACTGAGTTCCCCCATGGGGATTACATCATTTCGGCGCTGTTGAAACCCTACGCAACTGACAGAACCGGCCTGCTGAATATAGAGACTGTAGTCAGCAGGTCTAACTCCAATACATCTGACCAGGTTGTCGCCCGAAGTCGTCGAAAAAGCGAAGTGAATCCTGTTTTTGTACGTGTGGGATTCAATAGGTTTCGACAGTCGCACCGAGAGCCTCGAAGTCTTCGACATTGTCCGTTAGGACCGCGTCGTCAAGGACATCGGCCATTGCGGCGATGTACCCGTCGTTCGCCCCGACGCCGGCGTTCCCTCCCACACGGTCATCTGTCGCCGCGAGTAGTTCACCGGCTTTCCGCGCGATCTCTTCGTCAACATCGATGCGGGGGTACCCGAGGATGCGATTGCGTACCTCCTGTTCCGTGGTGTTACTGCGAGCCGTGGCGACGCCGTAGTAGGCCTCAGCGACCACCGGAGTCGGTAACCACTGCATCTCGCCGTTCTCGACGAGTTCCGTGCCCTTCGAGAACGCGTCCGGGTCCTCAGCCATCAGGTCGAAGAGATACGAGGAATCGATAATCATTCCCCCGCGTCCTCGCTTTCGAAGGCGCTGCGGGCGGCATCAAGCCGATCGCGGTCACCCCTGCGCAGACGGTTCACCGCTTCCTTGGCGTTCTCGGCTTCTTGTTCGGTCAGGAGGCCGGCAACGTCGCTCGGATGAGGGCCACGCGTCATCCGGCGGAGCGTCTCCTCCATCGTCTCGTCGCCCTCCTTGTGGGCGCTGAGCCACTCGTGGTACTCCTCTGAGACTCGAATAGTTTTGACCATGAGATATATTGGGATATATGGGATAAAGAGTCTTATGGGGCTATTTTCGGTCGTGTTCACCAGGACTGCTGTAACCTGTCAGCGGTTGAGGGGTTCAACAAGGCCATTATTTCACGTATCCCATGGGTGGATACCCTTCCCGAACCACCCACCTGCAATACACGACCCCGCAACCATCGCAACTTAAAAGCCCCCGATCGAGTCCCCCGCACCGGACTACATCTGATACCGGCGTTCGTCGTCCCGCTGGGGGAACTGGTCGGCGCCGGTCATCTCGTCGTAGGTCATGCCGGCGAGATACTCGTCGTAGGTTACATCGTACGACTGCCGGAGGTGAAAGTCGAGGTCGCCGGTGTCGACCGTCGATCGGAAGAGGGCGTGGATCCCGCGCCGGATCAGTTCGTCGGTGTCCTTGCTGTCGAAGACGGCGGCGAGCATCGCGAGTTCGTTTTTCGTCTCCCGGTCGAGTTCGAGCGGGTACTCGTCGTCGAGGTCGCCGTATTCTGCAGTGATGTCGTCCGTGAGGTCGTCGAGTCCCATGTTCGTCAGGGGGACCGCGCGTCGGATACGGGTTTCGAACTCGCGTCTCAATTTTAGACTATCGAATGGAAATCGATAGGGTTCCGGACGTTATTATGGCGGTCCGCCGGCGTTTCCGGGACCATTTCCACTGTCGCTACCGCCTCCTGAACCGGCTATTTCTTCGACCGTGTTGAGAGCGTTTATCCGTCCAGCACCGAGGACGGGATCGCTTCGCCCGGTACCGCTCTCGGCGCCCTTCTTGATGTAGCTCTCGACTTGCGAGGGGTTGGCGTCCGGATCGAGTTCGCGCACGAGCGCGACGAGGCCTGCCGTATTCGGCGCCGACATCGACGTTCCGGCCTTCCAGCCGTACGGTGCGCCCTCGTTGAGTGGCGACGTCGTCGAGAACACGAGATTGAACGGATACGGCCAGGCGGGGCTCTCGAATTCGATGACTTCTGCGACTTCCTCCGGATCGAAGACGACGTTTCCGTCCTCGTCCAGCCAGAGTTCGCCCTCGTCCCCTTCCTCGAGTGGATGTTCGCTTCTCCGGAGCGGTGCTCCTGCAAACACCCACTCTCGGATTCCGAAGAGGGTCTTCAACGACGTTTCGTACGCACCCCCGCCCGCACCAACGTCGATCTCGCTCGTTCCGTAGTTCGAGAAGAAGGCCCGTTTGTCGTTCGGACCAAGCGCGCTGATGCTCATCGCCCCTTTGGTACTGTTTGGCAGGGAGAAAAGCCCCTGTCGCTGGAGGTCGGTGTCGGCGTTCCCGGCACTGGCGACCACGACGGTACCGCGGTTGACGGCCGAGCGAACGACCAGTTCGTACGCGAGTTTTATTGTTCTGAGCTCCTCGTCTCGATGGACTCGGGGATGGAAGGGCGGTGTTCCGAGACTGAGGTTCACAGCGTCGACACCTTGTTCCGCTCCATACTCAATCGCATTCCAGATGTCTGCCGACGTGGTGGTCAAGTTCCAATCGGGGTCCTCGTCTTCGTCACTGACATCCTCCCACCAGAATACTCGATACGAGTGGAGGTCTGCTCCGGGCGCGACGCCCTGAACGCCGGTTCCGAAACCATTGAATCCTGCCTCGGGATCCGCCGCGGCGATTCCGGCGACGTGGGTACCGTGGCCCTGCACGTCAGAGGCGACGTTCTGATCGACGCGCTGGATCGGATCTTCTCCCGGATCGTTGACGACAATGTCTTCACCTTCTCCGGACAGCACCTCTCCAAACTTGAACAATCGTCCCGCGTCTTCATCCAGGTTCGGAGTGAGATCCGGATGCGAGTAATCGATACCGGTGTCGATGATTCCGATCTGGGTACCTTCACCGGTCGCGATATCGTTCGCTGCCACCGTCTCACTGTTCTGTTTGTCCCACAGGTTCTCGTACCAGTCCGACTTGACGCCGCCAGTCTCCCCGTGATCTTCGACCAGTTCGGTCCGTGCAGGTTCCTCCAGTTCGAACCGCACGTCCCGGGCGGCTTCCTGCACGCCGCCGAGTCCCCGGAGGGTTTCCCCCTCGCCTTCGGGACCGTGGACGACGAGCACGTCGCCTTCCGCGAGTACCTGCCTGATTTCGAATCCCTCTCGTTCCAGTCTCCGCGCAGTACCGTTTCCGCTCGGAATCACGATGTACTGCGCTCGGCCGTCGCTCGCGGTCGCCTGTCCCGCGAACGAAAGGGAGAGTCCTGCCACACCGATACCTTTCAGAAGTGAGCGTCTATCTAGTCTCATGGTAACTACCCTCGTGAGGGCGGTGGATACCTAGGACTACTATCATATGAATATTCACCTCATACTCTCGATGCGGGATTGGTGACTGCCGTGTTCTCGATCTACTGTTTCTCGTGAGGTTCAAAAACCACGTTCGAGAAAGCCCAACTATCGGTGAGTAAAGGACGAATGATCACCTGCTGCTCGGGTCGACGGTCGACTGTGTCCGGACCGTCTCTGGCGAGTTGGTGCATCCGTTCCGGGTTGTCGAGTTCAGGCCGAACTCGACCAATTGAATGTGTTCGGACGCCGACAAGCCGACATACTTGTGGGGGACATGTTCGTTGCCCCGGTTACGTCGAGAGCGAGACGAGGCTCGAGACGGGAAACGACGTCTTTTGGAATAGCCGTTCTCGCATCTCTCTACCGGTTTCAGGGCGACCCTGAACTCGGTCTCATCGCTGAAAGCTGATTTCTAACAGGGGCCTTACCGTTTCAGGCACCCCAATACGATGTGGAACGGTCTCCTATTCGAATCTGAAGAGACACTCGGCTGGGGGCTGTCGTGACCGACCGGGGTGAGTATGAAACGCCGCAAACTCCTGCTGTACGGGGGTGTCGCCGTCGCCGGGAGCGGCACGCTCGTCGGATCCGGTGCGTTCTCGTCGACGCAGGTCGAGCGCGGGGTGCACGTCTCCGTCGCGGACGACGAAGACGCGTATCTGGCGCTGACGGGCGGCGAGGACGGCGTCGGACTGTACGGCGCCGACGAGGCATTTTCGGCACCCGCCACGATCACCGTCAAGAATCAACTACACACGGGCGTGACTGTCGGGATCCAGGGCAGTGCCGCCGGAACTTCGGTCAGGCTCGACACTGACGATGACCGCGATGATTCCACGAACGCGGTCGAATTCGAGATCGGCATCGGCGAGGCGCAGGACGTCAAGGTCGACGTCGAGGACTACGGAACGTTCGAGGTGACCCTCGACATCGAGGCGACGGGCGAGGGCGTGAGTATCGACGCGACGCGAACGATCGACCTGGACAATCCGAAACCGATGCCGGAGGTCGACAGCGTGACCTTCAAAGGCGGCGGGAACGCCCAAGTGTCCGCCACTGTGCAGACGATGGACGCCGAGGTGATCGTTCTGCCGGCGGGGTCGCAGAACAGTTCGGACGTTGGGGATCTCGAACGACGATTGGTCGACGACCTCGACACGAGCCAGTCGGTCCGCGGACAGCTCTCCGGGATGGAAAACCAGAACGGAACCGGAAGCGGAAACGGCGGTCGGATCGTCGCAATCTACTTCCCGGACCCCGGAGTCACGTACGTTCACCCCGACTACGATTTCGACGAGGACGAACTCCCAAAGAGCTGGGGTGGCGGAGACGGCGTGCGAAAAGAAGGCGATTTCTTCGCGCGCGTGCACGACGTGTGAATCCACGCTCGAACGCCACGCGACTCTTATGAGGGGGTAGAAATCCCACCGGAATCTCGCTTATAAGGACACAAAACCGCAGTACAGCGCGGTCCTGAACGATCCCTCATGCTTATCCGTATCCGACGTCTGGCTTCATATATGGGTGGGCTCACTAGCGGGGACTGGTTCGGGCGTCGGGAGCAAACGGCGGTGGTTTACGAGTGTCGTCGATGCGGGCGGACCCTTGACGAAGAGGTCTCGGAGTGTCCGGAGTGCGAGACGGAGTCGGTCGTTCGGTACGAGATCGCGTGAGGGGGTTTTTGAGTCGCGGGGTCGAACCGCGGGCAGTGTTGAGATAATACCTTGAGTACTCTCGCGAGAACGAAGACCACCTCGAAAGCCCCCGCCCTCGCAGCCGCCGCGCCTCTCACGGCTCCCAGCGGGAGCCGTTCGAGCGCGTTCGCGCTCGCTGCGCTCCTCGGCGTTCGCCTGCGGTGCTTGCGTCGGCGGGGCTGGCTGCGAGGGCGGCCCCTTTCAGTCCCGCCCATGCCGGGTGAGCAACTGACGCGGGTGGGACTGAAAGGGGTCGAGGAGCTCTCGAGGTGTTCACAGTCATTTCAATGCATCCGAGGGTGTAATCTGAATAGTGCCGTTCGACCGAAAAACCGCAATGTCGGGGGGCCACTCTCCCCCGACTTGGATCAGTCGAGGCGCAGAAGCCGCGTCATTTTGGCGATCAGTCCGTTTTCGTCCTGTTCGCCGTGATCCGAAGCTGCGGGAGTTTCCTGCGCCATACGGTGAAATCGAATCGACGCATAGCTAAAAAAACCAACGGGAAACCGCCGGACTGAGCGGTGACGAGATGGTAGCTAAAACGTGTGTCGTGGGGTGGAAAATAGCATATCCCCCGGGGGCGAGTGTGAACCCATTTTCGAGTCTGCGCCGAGAATTCCCCTCCCGACTGTCGCTGACTCGAACGTTTCCTATTCGAACGACTCCAGTTTCCGGACGACCGCAGCGTACAGGTCCGGGGCGAGGTACCACCCGCGGTCGACCATCGCGTCGATCGTCTCCCGGCCCGCTTCGGGAGCGATTGCACCCTCCTTCACGGCCGAGAGCACGAGGGAGGCGGTCCCGCGCGTCTCGATCCCCTCGACTTCGGCGACGGACCGGCCGACGTCCCCGTCCACGACGGCGACGGCGTCGCGTGCGTCCGCGCAGGCGAGGACTGCGACGTCGGCGTCGCTGGACCCCGGGTGGCGCGCCAGGCGATCGGCGAATGTGGAGTCGTCGACGTCCTCGTCGGCGTTGGCGTCGACGTCGGCGTCGACCACCTCGAGGAGGCCGTCTTCGACCCGGCGTTCGATCCGGCGGGCGTCGGCGTAGCCCCCTTCGATCCCGGTGGTCACGACCTCGCGGTACACCGGACGGGGGACGAGTCGTGGCTCTGCGAGCGTCTCGAGGACGGCCAGCCGGTCCGCCTTCGCGAGGTATATAAGCGGCGTCGCGTCGAACACCCAGCTCACAGCTCTTCGAGGTCGGCTTCCAGTCCGTCGCTCGACACCCACGCCTCGTCGGCGTCTTCGACCAGGCGTGCGAACTCCCAGACCGAGAGGTCCGCGAGGTCGGCCGCCTTCGAAAGCGAGAGCTCGCCATCGGTGAAGCGATCGATCGCCTGCTCTCTGCGCCACTCCTCGAGCCCCTCCGAGAGGAGCTTCCGGACGCCCGTGCTCCGGTCGAGGCGTTCCGCCTCGAGGTACGCCTCGAGTTCGGCTTCGAGATCCTCCGGGACCCGGGTCGAGATCGTTGGCATGGAGTATGCTATGTTTATATCGTATACAAAGGTTACGGCGGGGATCGCCACTGACAGTGATCTGGATCGTATGCAGTGACTCATGTTCCCGACGAAATCCGTCCCCCATGGCCCGATCCGTCCTCGTTCAGGGTGGACATCGAGTGGATTCGCGCTCTGGGGATCTGACGACCGGAAGGTACAGTTGTTTAAATGACGTGTTAATCGACTATACCGTCCGTAGAGGAGAGTTTTCGGCTGTTTCGTCGACATCCGAGACGCAGCAGTCGGCGACGTTATCAGACGTTCAGGAGGCGATTGTTGGGGCGTCGTCGCTCGTCAGCGGTGGCCTGAGGGGATCGGGCCGAATTTCAGACCGCTCCTGACAGATCTCAGGCACCTCACAACAACATCCCCCTGTGGTATAGGAGAAAGTGAGCGCACTCGGACGGCGCGGACGTAGTCTCCGTGTCCGTGCGGGTGGGCGACAAAACGAGGTAGTCCAACTATGGAACGACGCAAGTTCGTGATCGGAATGGGATCGCTCGCCGCCGGCGGGGCGGCTGCAATGGGTAGTGGTGCGTTCAGTACTGTTGAGGCTGATCGGACTGTTAGCGTCTCTACTGCTAACGATGCAGATGCCTATCTCGGCCTAACTGGAGACGACGATTACGTGACGGACGACTCTGGTACCGGAGCATTGACGATTGATCTCGGTGGACCGGATAATATTGGGGACGGTGATGGAGACGGCTTTAACCACGATGCGTATACCCTGGTTGAGGGTGTCGTTACTGTCGAGAATCAAAGTACTGCAGACGAGATTCTTGTCGGATTTGACCGTGGAGAAGACGGAGAGAACTACAGGGATGTGAAAATTAGACTCGATAATGCGGGAGTCCGTCTCTCATTCAAAGGGTGGCCAGAGGGCTACCGCAATCTTGCACCGGGAGAATCTGCAGGAATTGATGTCGAAGTTGATACTGCTAACCCCGACAGCAGGTGGAGCTACGATATTGATGCCAGCAGCTCTAGTGAAGGGGATGTCACGATTGTGGCAGATGAGGTCTAACTAGTACAGGTCGTAACCTCGACACCCGCCACAATTATGTATCGACGAAGATTCCTCGTTGGGCTCGCAGGAGCCTCAGTAGGAGCGGGTGCAGTCATGGGTTCTGGTGCGTTTAGTGAGGTAGAGGCCAACCGAACCGTTACCGTCGCGACTGAAGACGACAGAGATGCCTACCTCAAACTCGAGCCACATGATCCCTCTGGAAGTGGATTAGGGCGATCTGATTATCGACTCTTTGGAGACGACGAGATATTCCGATTCAACATACCCGGAAACTATGAAGACGAGGAGGATCCTCCTCAGGGAGAAGGTCCGGGTGTAGAGTCGGTATATTGGTTCGATGGATTACTCGAGATCCATAATCAAGGAACGAACAAGATCCAGGTGTATTCGAAATACTCCGGCGGTGAGTTAGCCAATGCTGCATTATACGCGGCAGATGACGCAGATCGCACTGCTCTGACGGAATCAAACCCGTCAGAGGGCTTCTCGCCGGGTCAAAGTCGTCTGTTCGGACTCATGATCGACACACACAGTGTGAGTCCGGACGCCGAATTCAATACGACATTGACGATCGGAGCGAAGAAACCGGAGTGAACGCGCCAACACATCTTACTTTCAAACGTTCGCTGAAGCGGCCACGACTAACCGCTTCAGATTGACCCACGCTGGTGCTCGAAGCCGGTCTCGAAAGGCGGTTCGATTCCGCCAGTGGGTTTCCCCGGGGAAAGAACCATGAAACGACGACGACTCCTCATCGGCCTCGGAAGCGCTACGGGACTCACGGGCGTGGTTGGATCGGGTGCGTTCACAAGCGTTAGTGCCGAACGCGATGTCACGGTCCAGACTGCGTCTGACGCCGACGCATATCTCAGAATGGAACCACTCCAGACTCCCAACGGCGAGGCCTACGCCACGACGACCGACGAGGATCTGATCGCGCTGGAGTTCACGGACACTGAAGCGGGGGGACAGGGAGTCGGTACTGACTCTATCTACGATTTCCACGACGTCTTTCAGATCACCAACCAAGGTACCCAACCCGTCTACGTCTGGGCCACCTTTGCGGACGCTCAGGGTGACTTCACTGTCGGCGATCCGGAGACGAACATCTGGCTCTACGCGAACAGCGATCCGACGGACAAACTCCGAGACAGCGAGGACGACGTTCTCTACCTCTCTGTCGGGGCGTCGGCGAACATCGGAGTTCACGTCGAAACCGACGAGCTGGAGCAGGATCAGGAGCTGACGATCACGATCAACGCCGACGCCGACAATCCCGCAGAGGGCGACGTAGTCGGCGACAACGGGACGACTATTCAGGGCCCGACTGACGGCCTCGTGAGCTACTGGCCGCTTGACGACATCACAAGTGGAACCACAGCGGACGTCGCCGGCACGAATAACGGATCCCTTGAGGGTGACGTCACAGGTGTGGATGGAAAGATCGATCAGGCGATCCAACTCGATGGAGAAGACGATTATGTGGACTGTGGGAATCTCGAGATCGGTAGTGGTCTAACTGTATCTGCATGGATCAAGCCTAAAACAAAAACTGAGGAGTATAACTGGCCAGAGAATCTGGGTGTGGTGGCGCAGTACCAGAGCGAGTGGATTTTCGAAGTACGTTCAAATCTCGAGGGTATCCAGTTCTGGGATGGTAACTGGCTCCAGTCTGAGAGTGACATTGCGGAGAACAAATGGCAACACGTAGCGGCAGTCTGGACTGCAGGTGGAGAGCGCGCCATATACATTGATGGTGAGAAGGACGTTTCCGACAGTAATGCGGATTCGCCTTTCTCGAATAACATAACGAGAATCGGATACTCCGGCGATCGTAGTCGGTACTTCAAGGGCAAAATCGACGACGTTCGACTCTACAATCGTGCTCTTTCAGATGACGAGGTAAGTGATTTAGCGGATATTTCGTAGCCTTGTTGGTGCTTTACTACACATCCCACTCCATTTCAGTATACACTATCTTGTCGGAAATACTTCTAAAGCACGGAGATAATACATAAAGCGATCATACACTTATTACCATACCACTTTCACATCAGAAAAATGACTGGCGTGTGCTCCGTCTGCGGTGAAAGCGTCACGGGGCAGTTCAGCTACACCTGCTCTTACTGCGATCGAACCCACTGCACGGACCATCGACTTCCCGAAAAACACGACTGCCCCTCCCTGTACGGCCGCAAGTCGTTCGAGACCGCCAGCGACGGACGGCCACCGAAACCCGCCGGCCACCGCCCGACCGAGCGTCCCGAATCGCGCTCGCGATTGAAGACGGAAGCGGGTATAGATCTCGTCGAACGCACGAAGGAAAAACAGCGACAGCGGAAGACCCGCCGCGACGAGCTCCGCGACCGACGAAAAGAGCGATACAGTAGCCCGGACGTGAACCCCGACGGATCGCTGCAAACGCCCGAGTACGAGGAGGACATCGAAGCGATCGGAGAAACGAAACGGACAGAAGGACCGACCTCGAATGGACTGCTGTCGCGTTCGACCTGGTTCCTGCTGGCGCTGGTTCTCGTCTCAACCCTGATCTTCGTATACGTCTGGCTTTGACCGACCGTTCGCGAATACGATATTCCCCTCCCGAACTGTCGCGAGTCCTGTTGTCTCTTCCCGAACTCATCTCGGCCCCTCTCGCAGTCATATCTGTTGTACACAGGCGCACTGTATCGGTTGCGTCGGTACCGCGCTTGTATCACCATGACTAAAATACGTGGGTGTGCATGGCACCCATATGGGATCTGATGGTGAAGATAACGGCGAGGACAGGGAACTCGGGAAATCAACGGAACACGATACGTCTGACAACGACCCCTTCGGAGAGGACGGGGAAGACGACGAATAGCGCGAAGATGACGAACGGCTAAGACATGATCGAGTTTTCGGACAACGTTCTCGAATGGGTAATCGGGTTTTTGTTTCTCATTCCTGGGTTTATCACCTACCAGGTTGCCCTATTTTATGGCAAAATATCTCCAGACTTGGATCGGTTTCAGCAAACTGCCTGGAGTCTCGTTGGAAGTGGCGTTTCGTTGTCTGTTACGTTCCTCTCGGGAGTGGTCGTATACAACATCATTTGGAGTCCAGAGACCTACAGCCTACCTAACGTCGGTGTGATAGAACTGATCATCGCATTCCCCGTTTTACTCGCCGTCGCACTCTCATTGGGGTACGTCTCCGGCCGGATGATAGACGGCCGATTGCGATCCGGCACGACGGATTTGCGCGAAACCACGTGGCGGTATACAAAGTCGCGAGCCGAAGAACCGATACAGGTCCGGGTTCATACAAAAACCGGCGTCGAAATCCTGGGTGAGATACTCAATTCGGGCTCTTCCGATTTCCGGAGGGACCTTCTGTTAAAATATCCGTATCGAGTTCAGCGATCACAGGGGAAAGAAACGGACCGGATTAGTATCGGGCGGTTCGCGTACGTTCCAGAGGAGGACATTGCACATATTTACTTCGAGAGCGAAATAGAGAACGACTAGAACGCTCGTGCCTGCGATACTTCTCGAATCTCTTCAACCACCGAGATCTCGTCATCCCGAAGCCGCTCATCGCATGTAGATCTCACCGTATCGCGTCGGAAACGACACACCACCCCGTCACGGTAGTGAGCCCAGTCTGGAAGTGCTGTCCGCGATCGCCTAACGTTCCACGAGTTTCAATGAATTCTCGACGGCCGTCAGCGCATCGGAGGGGTGCTGTCACCCCCTGCTTGCGTCGTATTCGGACCATACTTTTATAGATCAATCATACAACAATACCACGGGTATGACACCAGAGACCAGGCGAACCTTTCTCAAGGTGAGTGGAGCAGTACTGGGCGGGATCGCGACCGGAACGACGGTGACGGCTGCCGAGCGGACCGACCGGTTCATCGTAGAGACGAAGGGCGGATCGCTCCCAGGTGACCTGGAAGTGATTCACGAGATGCCGGGAGTCGACTTCGCGATCGTTCGCGCCTCCGAGCCCGAACTGCAGGACGCCCGGGGCGTCAGGGACTACGCGCCGGACGTCGAGATACGACTCGACGATCCGGACGTGAACGAGGAGGCGCCGACGGTCGACGAGACGTCGGTCGCGGACGAACCTTTCTATCCACTCCAGTGGGACAAACAGGCCCTCGATGTCGAGACGGCCCACGAGACGACGACGGGAGAGGGGACCCGGGTCACGATCATCGACACCGGCGTCGCGGCCGGTCATCCCGATCTCGAGGTCAACGAAGACCTGTCCCGGAACTTCACCGGCGACGGGCTAGGATCGGCCAACCCAGCCGGCGGCTATCACGGGACGCACGTCGGGGGGATCGTCGCCGCCCAGACGAACGGAGAGGGCGTCGCCGGCACGGCCCCCGGGACCGATCTCGTGGACTGCCGGGTGTTTTCGCCGGGCGCGCTGGCGTCGTTCGGCGACATCCTCGCCGCCATCGTGTACAGCGCGATGATCGACGCCGACGCGGCGAACCTCTCGCTGGGCGCGTATCCCGTTCCGCGTCAGGCTAACGGACAGTTCTACGGTCGGGCGTTGAACAGCACGATGACCTACGCGAACAAGGAGGGGACGCTCCTGGTCCTCGCCGCCGGAAACGACGCCGCCGACCTCCAGCACGACAAGAACTTCATCAGCCTGCCCAACGAAGGCGCCCAGGGGCTGTCGGTCGCCGCGACTGGCCCGGTTGGGTTCAACTGGGGGGACGAAGGGCTAGAGGAGCCGCCGACATCGCCCGCCTTCTACACCAACTACGGTACGAATGCGGTTGATCTCGCCGCCCCCGGCGGTGACGCGGACCTCGAGGCGGCAGAGGCGGAGGTGCCTGGCTGGTACTTCGATCTCGTATTGAACACGATCGCGGAGCCGGTCTACGAGACGGACGACGACGGCAACGTCACCGGTATCGACGGCAGTGTGTACTCCTACGGCTGGGCTGCCGGGACCTCGATGGCCGCCCCGCAGGTCGCCGGCGCCGCCGCGCTGGTCAAGAGCGCGAACCCGTCGTACGACGCCAATCAGGTCGAGTCGGCGCTCGAGAGAGCCGCCGACGTGCCCGACGGATACGACAAGACCTACTACGGAAGCGGATTCCTGAATATCGTCGACGCGCTATAGATCTGTCTCCGCGATCGTCCGATTCCACTCTGTCCCTCCGTGAGAATTCTTTAGTAGGACTTGGTCGTTAGTGGAACTATGAACGCGGACGACGGAACCCCGTCGATTCCCGATTCCGTCCGGGAGACGCTGTGCAGGGATCCGGACGTCGAGTTCGTCCTGGGGTTCGGATCGCGGATCGAGGGAGACCACCGTTCGTCGTCCGACCTCGACGTCGCCGTCAAGTTCTCTGACGACCTCTCCTCCGAGGAGCGCTTCCGGAAACGCTGTCGACTCTCGGGGAAGCTTCAGAGAAGTGATCTCCCATTCGTCGATCTCTCCGATATCGACGAACTCTCGCTCGAGTTCGCCCACGCTGCAGTGGGTGGAGATTTCGTGTGTGGTGACGAGGACCTCTTCCGCGAGCACAAGCGAACGATCGAGAGAGGGTTCGAGGATCGCCGGGAGGAGATCGAACGTCGACAGCGGGAAGTGATCAGTCGGATCGCGGAGGAAGGCCTCCATGGTTGATGCGGCAGTCGTTTCCAGAAAACTGTCCCAGATCGAACAGTACTACAGCGAGTTGCAGGCCAAACAGGACCTCTCCAAGGAGACGTTTCTGGGGGAGGTTACAGAACGTCGTGCTGTCGAACGAATGTTCGAAAACGCCATTCAGGCGTGTATCGATCTCTCAAAGCACATTGCGACCGAAGCATTCGGCTACACCAGCGACGAGTCGAGAGAGGCTGTCGAAATACTGGGCGAACACGACGTTCTCGACGACGGGACAGTGGCAACCATGACCGACGCCGTCGGGTTCCGAAACATTTTGGCACACGAATACGGTGACGTGAATCCGGGATTGGTGTACGACTACTTGCAGAACGAACTGGAACTGTACGCGGAGTTCAGCCGACAAATCGCTATTTGGTTTGACCGACGGGAATCCTGATCGGTGCGTTCGTCTGGCAGAGAAGGAACGCCAGGTGCGGAGGGGGACTCGGCGTTCAGAACTCCTCGATCACCGGAATCCCGGTCGTCCCGAAGTCGGTCATCGCCTCGAGTTTCGCGGAGACGTCCTCGAGCGCGACGGTCTCGGAGACGATCTCGGCGGGGCGCAGCTTCCCGGTCTGGACCATCCGGAAGATCTCGTCGTACCGCGTCGGCGGCATCCCCAACGAGCCGATGAACTCGATCTCCTTCATCACCATCCTGTCGGTCGGCAGCGACACCTCGCCCGCCTCGTCGTCGGTCGTCAGCCCGATCTGGAGGTGCTGCCCGCGGGTGCCCAGGCTCTCGACGGAGTTCCGGCAGGTCTCGGCGATGCCCAGCGCGTCGACTGACACGTCGGCGCCGCCGCCGGCGATCGCGGCCACCTCCCCGGAGACGTTGTCGACCTCGGAGGCGTTGACGGTCGCTGCAGCCCCCAGGTCGGTGGCGAGATCGAGCTTCTCGTCGGTCAAATCGACCGCGATCACGTTCGCCCCCAGCGCGTCGGCGATGTGGACCGCCGACAGGCCGATCCCGCCGCAGCCGTGGACGGCCACCCAGTCGCCGGCGTCGACGTCGGCCTGGTGGGCCAGCGCGTGGAAGCTCGTCATGAACCGACAGCCCAGCCCCGCCATCTCCGTCGAGGACACCCCGTCGGGCAACTGGACGAGGTTGTGATCCGCCGCCGGCACGTGGGTGTACTCCGCGAAGGCGCCCTGGACCGGCTCCACGAACCCCAGCGGGAGCACGCTCTCGCAGGTGTTTCCGTGCCCCCGTCGACACTCCGGACACGTCCCGTCGCCGATGTTGAAGGGGATCGCGACGTGATCGCCCTCCCGGACGGTTTCGACCTCCGCGCCGACCTCGACGACCCGGCCGGCGGGCTCGTGGCCGAGGATCTGCCCGGGCTGGGGCTGGATCCCGAGCCACGCCCAGTCGCCCTGCCAGCCGTGCCAGTCGCTGCGACAGATCCCGCACGCCTCGATCTCGACGACTGCCCCCTCCGGCTCCGTCGACGGGGCGTCGACCTCCTGGATCGCGAGCGGTTCCCCGTGGGCTTCGAGTACAGCCGCCTTCATGACACCTGAGACTACGCTCACATGTCAATTAAGTGTTCTGACGCGTGGGGAAAACGCACTCCCGCTACTCGCCCTCTTCGGCCAGTTGCCGGACGGTCAACACCGGCATGGGGCAGGTCCGGACGACGCGTTCGGCGACGCTCCCGATGAGAAAGCGGTTCTCGCCGTGTCGCCCGCGGGTGCCGGTCGCGACCAGGTCGGCGTCTACTTCGCGCGCGTACGCGGTGATCTTCGATGCCGGGCGGCCCTCTCGGACCGCCGTGACGACGTCCCGGCCGGCGCGGGACTCGACCGCCGAGAGGGCTTCGTGGCCGCGCTCGGAGAGCGCGTCGCGGAGCTCGGATCGGATCTCCTCGGGCGAGGACTCGACGTCCCCGGCGTCGACGACGTACAGTGCGTGGACCTCCGCGTCGAACCGCGCGGCGAGATCCAGGGCGACGTCCACCGCGCGCTGGACGCTCTCGGAGCCGTCGGTTGCGATGACGACCGTCTCGAACATGGCGTGAGATACCGGGGGCACCGACTTCAAATGCCCCCTTCGCGCTGGCGAACCTGACACGACATCCATTTCTCACGCGGGAGGAAGTCACTCTTTTGAGGGCTGCGACCGCAGTCTTCTGTATGACCCTGGAAGTTGACCTCGTGCTGGTGCCGGTCGACGGCAGCGACGAGTCTTCCGAGGCCGTCGAGTACGCCCTCACTATCGCCGAGACGTACGGCGCTGCGATCCACGCGATGTACGTCCTCGGGGAGGAGGCCGTCCGGGCGATCGAAACCGGCGCGGTCGACGCCGACGAGGTGGCCGACGAGACCGAGTTCTACACCGAGGGGATCCGCCGGCAGGGCGAGGAACGTGGGGTCGACGTCTCCACGTCGATCGCCTACGGGTTCTCGACCCGGATCAAGACCCGGCATCCCGGCAGCGTCGTCCTCGACACCGCCGAGTCGATCGACGCCGACTTCATCGTCGTCCCCCGGGAGCCCACCTCGGGCGACCCGGGCGAAGTGCTCGAAAAGGCCGCCGAATACGTCCTGCTGTACGCCAGCCAGCCAGTCCTCTCGGTGTAGCCCTCGTTCGCCTCGCGGCATCACTCCTTCGGGGCGGCAAGCCGGATCGCCATCTCCAGTTCGAAGCTCTCCGCGTTGCTCGTTTCGAACCCCGTCTTCCGGTACAGTTCCACCGCAGCGTGATTCCACCGTTCGACCGTGAGCCACACCTTTCTGGCGCCTTCATTCGCCCCGTGGCCCAGCAGCGCTTCGATGAGTTCGGTGCCGATGCCCGCTTTCTGGTACTCCTGGAGCACGAAGATCGCGAGTTCGTACGCCTCGTCGTCCGGCACCAGCGTCGCGTGCCCAACCGCCGACTCGCCGTGCCAGGCGACCACGTTGTGACAGTCCTCGTCGAGGATCGTGTCGAGCCACGATCGGATCCGGGACTCCCGTGCCGGGGGGATCCCCTGGGCGCGGTCGGACGGATCGAAACACGTGTACATTTCGACGAGCGCGTCGTACTCCGCCTCCTCCCCTCGACAGGCACGGATTTCGATCTCCCGTCCCTCGCGGTCGGTGAAGATACGCGGCGGCTCCTGGAACGGTCCGGCCGGCTCGTCGGGATAGCGTCGGCTCCCAGTCATCGCACGAGAGTCACCGACGTCCTGGCGTTGAGCAGCACGAACTCGGCGGTGCTGCTGAGCTGTATCTTCCCCATCGGGCTCCTGTCTCCGCCCTCCAGGACGATCCTGTCGAACTCCTCCCGTTCTGCAGTCTCGACGAGATAGCCTCCCAGATCCTCGTCGCCGCCGATCGTCCGGACGTCGGCGTCGACGCCCAGTTCGGAAAGCTCCGACCGCACCCGCCCTTCGAGCTCCTCGATCGACGACAGCGGTCCGGGGCCGCCGACGGCGACCGACAACTCGTCGCCCGCAGCGTCTACCCGTCGTGCGGTGCGCGCCAGCGCGTGCATGGGGTCGTCACCTGTGCCCAGACCGAGGAGTATCTTCATGGGTGATCCCTCGGCGGGGACGATAAAAACGTTCCCGACCGCATACATCCCAGGTTCGGCCGTACGCGTTTCCGGCGGGCCGGCTGATCCGTTCGCTATCGGGATCCGTCCGTCTCACAGATCGCAAGGAAGTTCTCGAAGACCTCCTCGCCGCGCTCGGTGTGGGCGACCTCCGGATGCCACTGCACCCCGTAGAGATCCCGGTCGACGTCGGATATCGCCTCGATGTCGCACACCGACGAGGTCGCCGTCCGGGTGAACCCTGGCGGGAGCTCCCGGACCTCGTCGCCGTGGCTCGCCCACACCCGCGTTTCGGGCGCCAGCGACCCCACGAGGGGATCGTCCGGATCGAGGATCTCCACGTCGACGTCGGCGTAGCCGCCGTACTCTCCCGAGCCCACGGCGCCGCCGAGTTCGGCGGCCATCAACTGCATTCCCAGACAGATCCCCAACACCGGAATCCCGAGATCGAGATACGCCGGGGAGTTTCCGATCCGATCGATGTCCGGCCCCCCCGAAAGCACCAGGCCGTCGGCGTCGATCTCTTCGGGCGGCGTGTCGTTGTCTACGAGTTCCGTCTCCACACCCAGATCCCGAAGCGCTCGACGCTCCAGGTGGGTAAACTGACCGTGATTGTCGACGACGAGGATCCGAGTCATACTGCCCGTTCGGCACCGATCGGCAAAAGCGACTCGGAATATGAACAATTATGTGACTTTTTCCACCGTTTATATAGGAAAGATATCCACGGACGTGGTCACACGAGTCCTGCACCGTCGAACGCCGTCCGCTTGTAGTCGACATCCATGAGATCCAGGATCGTCGGCGCGATGTCGAGCAGATCTGCGTCCTCGGTAGTCGCGTTCGGACTGTCGATCAGCAGGCTGGCGTCGTCGAAGGTGTGCATCCCGTTCCGGGGGCCGGCGGCGAACAGTTCGTCTTTCGGCTTGAATCCCGCCTTCAGGTCGAATCCGTCGTTCGGGATCACCACCAGGTCCGGGGCGATCTCGCTGTGGTCGCCCCGGAACGCCGTCTCCCGGTCGACGACGCGTTTGCACACCGGCGTGCCGTCGGGTCCCTCGAGTGCCTTGAGGTCGGCTTTCAGCTCCGAGCGAACCGACTCGTAGTCGTCTTTCTTCACGCTCCCACGGGGCTCGCGCCCCTCGAGGTTGAGATAGAACCGCCCCGGGATCAGCGAGTACGCTCTCGTGTCGTCATCGATGTCCGAAAGCGAGTCGTGGTTGTCGTCCTCGTACTCGAGCCATCCTTCCCTGCGGAGCCACTCGTTGCAGTTCACCTCGTGTTCCAGCGTGGTGAACCCGTGATCGGAGGCGACGATCAGAGTGACGTCTTTGGGGAGCAGCGACCGGATATCGCCGATGTACTCGTCGAGCTGCTCGTAAAACTCCATGAACGCCTCGTAGTTGGGACCGTTCTTTTCGTAGTCGCGAAACAGGAAGTGGTTCACGCGGTCGGTCGTCATGAACACGCCGAAAAACAGGTCCCAGTCGTCGGCCTTCAGGTAGTGGGTGAACGCATTCTGGCGTTTCTCGAGCGTCTTGTGGGCGTGCTCCATGAACGCGGATTTGTCCTCTTTGTGCCCGAGCTTGGCGTTGACGTCGATGACGTAGCCGCCTTTTTGCAGGCGGTCCCGAAGCTCGTCCGGGCGCGCGGCCTTGTCGATCTCCGGGGAGAGAAAGCCCGAGACCATCCGCTGGACGTTGCGCTGGGGCGGGAACGTCACCGGGACGTTCATCACTGTCGCGTCGTGACCGGATTTGGTGACCCGGTCCCACACCCTGGTCGCCTGGACGTCCCGGCCCATCGGAACGTACGTGTCGTAGGATCCGATCTCGCGGTCTTGAAAGCCGTAGACGCCGGTTTCACCGGGATTCTTCCCCGTCGTGAGCGCCGGCCAGCACGCGCTCGACTCCGGCGGGACGATGCTCTCGATCGCCCCTGCAGTGCCGTCCGACGCGAGCGCGGCGAGGTTCGGGAATCGGTCGCCGTGGTTCTCGATGAGCCGGAACGGCACGCCGTCGATGCCGACGAAAGCGACCCGCGGGTTGTCCTCGCCGCGAAGCCGATCGAACAGTCCCATACCGGCCATAGCGGCGAACAACATATCAACCTTCCCGGTTCCGGCACGGGTCGCCTGCGGTTCCGTCCGGTTTTAACCGACCGGCTCTTCACGGGTGGGTATGGAAACCCGTCGCGTCCACCTCGTCGACGCCTTCGCCGAGGAACCGCTGTCAGGTAACGTCGCCGGCGTCGTCCCCGACGCCGACGGCCTCGTGGACGATCAGCTCCAGGCGATCGCAGCGGAACTCGGTGCCAGCGAAACCGCCTTTCTGTTTCCTTCGGCGGCAGCCGACCGCCGGATCCGGTACTTCACGCCCGAAACGGAGGTCGATCTCTGCGGACACGCGACGATCGCGAGCCACGGGCTCCTCGCCGGGAACGGCACTCTCGAGCCGGGCGTCTACACGCTCGAGACGAACGTGGGCGTCCTCGAGATCGAACTCGAGGCGGACGGTACAGTGTGGATGGCGGGCGAGGAGCCGTCCGTCCGGCAGGTCGACCCCGATTACGACCGATTCGCTGACGCGCTGGGGATCGACCCGGCCGCGCTGTCCGACATCGGTGCCGACCTCCCGATCGCGGTCGCCTCCACCGGGCTCGCGTTCCTCGTCGTTCCGGTGGCGTTCCTCGAGAGTCTCGGCGACGCGTCGCCCGATTTCGAGGCGATCGAGGAGCTGTCGGCAGCCTACGACGTCGCCGGCGTCTACGCGTTCACCTTCGACACACTCTCCGGCGAGTCGACGCTTCACGCCCGAATGTTCGCCCCCGCGGTCGGTGTTCCGGAGGATCCGGTCACCGGGACGGCGTCGGGTGCGTGTGGCGCGTATCTCGATCACGTCGGTGCGTTCGACGGCGATGCACCCGCGGAGCTACGCTTCGAGCAGGGC
Source organism: Halalkaliarchaeum sp. AArc-GB (assembly GCF_031432225.1). Classification (NCBI taxonomy): domain Archaea; kingdom Methanobacteriati; phylum Methanobacteriota; class Halobacteria; order Halobacteriales; family Haloferacaceae; genus Halalkaliarchaeum; species Halalkaliarchaeum sp. AArc-GB. The sequence goes on from NZ_JAVKGM010000007.1 coordinate 37,840, forward strand.
CACTTCCTGGATCGTGGCGGGATCGCCCGGGTCCGCCTCGAGAACGGGATCCACGTGGGGGGTACTACAGTCGAGAGTCTGGAGGGATCGATCGCGATCCCCGGCCCCGACGAGGACGACATCATCGAGCTCTGAACGACGAGAGCCGAGAACTGGATCGAAGACCGCTTTTCAGTGCGTTCGCTCGAACGACACGTCGTTCGTGAGTTCGTTGTGTTTGCGTTCGAGGAACGAGTACACCGATCCGTGGGGGGCTCCCTCGAGCAGCATCCCCACTGCGCGGCGGACCACTTCGACCTCGTCGGGCTGGCCGATGATGCCGACGGTCGTGCCGTAGACGACGACGTCGGCGCCGGAGAGCTCCTCCATCAGTTCGCGCGTTCGACCGTTTTCGCCGATGATTCGGCCCTTCTGTCGCGTGAGGTCGTTGTCGTTTCGGGTGTGATCCGCGAGGTCGATCAGATCGAACATCCGCAGGTCGTTGTCCAGGAGACTCAGCGCCGACTCGGGAGAGAAGCCGCGACCGATCGCCCGGACGATGTCGGGTGCCGAAAGCGCCGTGACGGGATCGCCCGTCTCCTCGATCCGGACCGCCCCGGTCTCGGAGTCGATGTCGAGCCGGACCTCCGTCCGGTCTTCGATCTCCCGCATCGTTTCGCCCCCCTCGCCGATGAGCGTGCCGATGCGGTCCTTCGGGACCTTCACGTGTTGCATAACTACCGTTTGTCGACGGAGACGTTTAAGGGTTTCAAGGTCGAGCGCGGCGCTTCTCCCGGACTGCCGGGATCGGGCGTCTGAATGGGTGGCTATCACCTTTTGTGACTGACCGATCGGTGTCCAAAACGGGGACTGAAGTGACCTCCAACGTATCAGGGAAATTGATTCTCACAAACGAAAATAGATGAAAACTGATTTGACCCCTCCCTGTGTGGTATTCGCTAGATGGGGTGGGACCCACACCTGTACGCCGTGCCGCTGGCCCTGGCTGGGGTGTCGTTGGCCGCGTTCGCGGTGTACTTCCTGCTGCTCGCCCGCGAACGCTCCGGACCGAAAACCGGGGCGTGGATAGCCGCGGCGCTGGTCGGAAGCGGGGCCGTCTGGGTGCTCGCCCACGCGCTCCAGGTGGTGTACGCCGGCCCGGCCGGTTCAGTGTTCCTCCTGAAGATGGAGTACGTCGGGACGGTACCGCTGCCGATCCTGTGGTTCGCGTACGTCTGCTGGTACACCGGTCGAACCGACTGGCTGACGGCGATGGTGTTCGTTCCCCTGGGTGCGATCGCGGCGCTGTTTCTGTTCCTCATCTCGCTGAACGAGGCCCACTGGCTGTTCTGGACAGGATTCGCCTTCGCGAGTGAGGGGCCCCACACGATCGCCGTCGAGTGGGGGCCGCTGTTCTGGCTGTATCTCTCGTTCGTGACGGTGCTTCTCGCGACCGCGACCGCCTTCCTGGTATCTGCTGTCCTCTCTACCCGTGGTGTCCTCCGCAAACAGGTTGCGACGCTGTTCGTATTCTCCCTTTCTCCTGCCGTCGTCGGTGGGATCTACCTGCTTGGCCCGGTTCCTACTCCCGGCGTGAACGTCGCCGCGCTTTCGACCGTTCTCGTCGTCGTCGCGGCGGGGACCAGCGTCTTCCGGTACCGCTGGTTCGATCTCACGCCGGTCGGGCGCGGGGACGTCGTCGATTCGATGGCCGAAGGGATGATCGTCGTCAACGACCGGTACGACGTCGTCGACTACAACGATGCCGCGGGTGAGCTGTTCGCGTCCAGTCAACTCGTCGGCACGTCCCTATCGGCGCTGTCCCCGCCGCTGGTTGACGTCGTCGAAGCGATCGTCGAAGACGAGTTCTCCGACCTCGCCGCCGCCGACCGGCCGTCCGGCGGCGATTCGACGGATGCTGTGGACTCACTGGATCCGCTTTCGGCGATCGAATCCGACGGCTGGGTCTCCAGTGACCGCCGGGAGGTCACGCTCGAAACGCCGTCCGGCTCCCGGACGTTCGCGGTGACGGTGACGTCCCCGGACCGACATCGAGGGTTCCTGATCCTCCTGCACGATATCACCGACCGGACTCGAGCGGAGACCGCGCTCGCGCGCCGCCGACACATGGCGGAAGCCCTGCTCGGCGTGACACACGATCTGGCGTCCGCCGACGAGCGCGAGGCGGTGTGTGACCGGGCGGTCGAGGGCGCGGTGTCGATCCTCGAGGTCGAACACGCCCGGCTGTTCCTCGCGTCCGACGGCGAACTCGAGGTCACCGCCGAGACGGGCCAGTGGGACGGTCCGTTGACCGGCGCCGTGAGTTCCGGTATCGCCAGGCGAGTGTTTTCCGCCGGACAGGCGCACGTCGTCGACGACCTCACGATCCGCGGTGCAGCCGCCGAGGGAGGGGCGGATGCGTGGCTTTCGGCGGTCGAATCTGCCGGTGGATCCCGGGAGGGCGTCGACGCCGGCGGATCCACGCTCCAGGCCGACATCACACCGGATACCGCCCGTACGCCCGGCTCGGGGACGCACAACCAGGTACAGTCTTCGACCGACGGCGGCGGGACGGGTGCCACACGCGGTGGGAGTCTCGACGACCTCTTCGAGTGGGTGGACGACGGCACGGCGGACCCACGACGGAACGATCCACTCATCGAGGACCTCTTCGCCTCCGTCATAACCGTCCCGATCGACGACCTGGGCGTCCTGCAGGTGTTCGCCGCCGAACGGGGCGCGTTCGATCAGGAGGACGCCGAGGTGCTGTCGCTTTTGGGATCCCACACGAAGATCGCGCTGGACCGGGCCGACACCGCGACCGAACTCAGGCGGGAGCGCGACCGGCTCGAGGAGTTCGCCAGCGTCGTCTCTCATGACCTCCGGAACCCGCTTTCGGTCGCCGCCGGCTATCTGGATCTCGTCCGGGAAAACCCCGATCCGGAACACTTCGAACGGATCGAAAACGCCCACGACAAGATGGAACGACTGATCGACGACCTGCTCACGCTCGCCCGACACGGGGACGTTGTCGGCGAGACCGAGCGGATCGACCTCGATACCTTGGTCGAACGGAGCTGGGAGACCGTCGAGTCACCCGAGGCGACGCTATCGATACCGGGGTCACTCGGCGAAGTCGATGCCGATCGGGAGCGACTCGAGGACCTCTTTGCGAACCTGTTCCGGAACGCCGTCGAACACGGTGGCGAGGACGTCACCGTCAGGGTGGGGCGAACGGAGGATCGGATCTACGTCGCCGACGACGGTCCCGGGATCCCCCCGGAGGAGAGAGAGGACGTGTTCGATCAGGGTTACACCACTTCGAGTGAGGGAACTGGATTCGGGCTCGCGATCGTCCAACGCATCGCCGAGGCACACGGCTGGGACGTCGCGATGACAGAAAGCAGGGACGGCGGTGCGCGCGTGGAAATTTTGATTTCGTAGGCGGCTGGCTGCGACGGATCGGCTACTCCGGTTCCTCGGACGGCTCCGGTTCGACCTCGGTGACGAAATCGAGCAGTTCCTCGCCGGTGACGTCCAGCCCCTGTCTGGTGAAGAACGTCGCGACGTTTCGGCAGTCGCGTTCGAGGAACTCCCCGGCGTTGGGGTGATGGACCGTTACTGCCTGTCCCATGTCGATGACGACGAGTTCGCCGTCGTGGATGATGAGGTTGTACTCGGAGAGATCGCCGTGGACGAGCCCCGCCGAGTAGAGCCGGCGCATGTACTCGCGAACCACCTCGTAGGCGGTCTGGGGGTTCTCGACGTGGACCTCCGCGAGCCGCCGAGCGCGCTCTTCGACCAGTCCGACGAGTTCCATCACGAGGACGTTCCGCTCGACGGCGATCGGTTCGGGGACTCTGACACCTGCCCGGCGCGCGCGCTTCAGGTTGGCGAACTCCTTGCGGGTCCACGCGAGCACGACCTCCTTTTTGTCGTTGCCGATCCCCTCGAACCGGGGGTCGCCCTCGAGGTAGTCGCGCATCTGTCTGAAGTTGGAGGTAGTGATCCGGTACACCTTGATCGCGACCTCGCGGTCGTCGCCCAGGGCCTCGTAGACGTTTGCCTCCTTCCCGGTGGAGATCGGGCCGCCGAACGCCTCGACGTAGCCGTCCTGAACGAGTTTGTAGATGGCCGCGAGGGTGGCGTCGTCGAAGACGTCGCCTTCGACTTTGAACTGCTCCGTGTCTTTGATTCGCTTGCGGAACTCGTCGAACGCGAGGTCCTGTCGGCGGACGATCCGGTCGGCCTCGGTGTCGTCGACGTCGATCGACTCCCACTCGTCGCCGAACGCCTCGCCCTCCTCGGGGTCGAGCAGCCCGAAATCCTCTGTCATTCGGACAACCTACGGTGGGACGCGTGAAAAGTGTGGAGACTCTCGTGGGTGGGCAGACATAATGAGACGAACGGCTGCCGGTTCGGTCGGTTCGACGTCTCCGGGTACGTGCTGGCTGGATCGCGAACCCCTGGGTTCCCCGTCGACCCACTCCGGTTACTCACTCGTTTTCCAGTAGACCTTTTAGCCGATCCCGTAGTGCTTCCCGGAGCGTTCTCGGAGACCGGTCAGCGTCCCGTGCGATAAGTACAGTTCCATCCGCCTGTGACACGATTGCCTGTGGAATCGAACCGTACAACGCCTGTGCTGCAACGCCCTCACCAGTCGCACCCACACTTACCGTGTCGTACTGTCGGACCGTCTCCAGAAGTGACTCCCGGACCGTCTCGCTCACGACCACCCGCGATTCGTACTCCGAGTCATCAAGTCCCGCAGCCGTCGCAACCGACCTGATCGCTTCGGTTCCCGTCTCTCTGGGGGTCACCGTTTCGTCGTCTTCGCCGTCCCCGGGTGTTTCGTCGTCCGCTGTCGGTTGCACATTCACCAACGTCAACGAGGCGTCTTCGAATGTACGCGCCAGTTCACCAGCACGACGGATGGCGATCGGCGCGTTCGGGCCACGACCTGCCAGGGCCACGATCCGTCCCGGCGATCGACTGGGATTCGTCACGAGGGTCACCTCACACGGCGCACGTTCGATTACCGGGTCGAGTGTGCTCCCAAAGATCACGTCACGGCGACGCCGCGTTCCGCCCCATCCCATCAGGACGTGGTCTGCCTTTTCCTCTGCAATAGTGGACAGGAGTGCGCTTCCAGCATCTCTCCCCACTATCGCCCGCGTTCGAAGCGGGATGTCCAGCGTTGCAGCCGTCCCGCGAGCACTGTCGAGTAACTCCTGCTGTCGTTCGACGCGCTCTTCTTCGAGTTCGATCTGCTCGGGTGACATCTGCGGTGGCACTTCGATCACGTTGACGGCAACCAGTTCTGTCGGTCCCTCGTGACCGTATGCGCTCGCCGCAGCATAGCGAATGAGCGACTCCTCGGTCGCCGGGTTCGCCACCGGAACGACGACTCGATAGACATCGTTTTCGGCGTCGTCGGCCTCGGTTGGGGCCACCGCTTCGCCGACAAGTGTTGTCGAAATCGCCTCTGATCGGGCGTAGTAGGCCCACCACCCGATAGAGAGCAGAATGATACCACCCCCGATAGCCTGGACGACGGAAAGGAGCGTGACCCCACTCACCATGACGAGCGGTGTATCGCCCATCTGAACGAGGATGGCAACACAGCCGAGGAATCCGACAATTGGAACCGCCGGATAGCCCCACGACGGGATCCGGAAATCCGGTTCGTAGTTGTCGGGATCGGCTCGGCGCAACACGACCACTGCGATGTGGACCAGCGCATACGTGATGAGAAACATGAACGCAGCGACGTCGGCAAGGGTAGCGATCGGGAGGGGGCTGGCAATAAGTGAGAGTATGACCCCGCCCGTTGCGAGGATTGCACGATACGGCGTTCGATACTCGCCGTGGATCTGATTGAGCCACTCGGTGAGGATTTTGTCACGCCCCATAGCGAAATTGACACGCGCCGCAGAGAGAATCGACGCGTTCGCCGACGAAATGGTTGCGAGAACTGCACCGACAATCATGATCCCTCCACCGATCACCGCGAACTGGATGGTGAAGCCAGCGATTGTGACTGTTCCCAGCGCCCCGGCGGTAACCCGAGCGACATCGGCGACAGGGACGTCTGACGTCGCAAGTTGGGGAACCGGCAGGACGCCTGTACTGACGAGCATGACGAAGACGTACAGCAGCGTCGGCGTGACGACTGCTGCAACCATTGCCAATGGGAGATTTCGCCCCGGGTTTTTGATCTCCTCTGCACTGGTTGCGATCACCTCGAATCCAATGAAGGTCACGAACACTGTCCCGGCGGTTACACCCACAGCGGCCCAGCCTTGTCCCGCAGTAAAGGGTGTCAGCAGGTCCGGATCTACCTGTGGCAACCCAACGATGATGAACACGAGAATCAATCCCACGAGAGCGATGACGATGAAGTTCTGGAACGATCCTGTTTCTTTGACCCCTCTGTAGTTGAGCAGGGTGAGCAACGCTGCCATCACCAGCGCCGCAACGACAACGCCGATGGCAGTCGATGGTTGATTGAGGAGGTACTGACCGAAGCCGAGCATATAGAACGCGGTGGCAAACATCAGACCGGCCCACATCCCCCAGCCGACGATGGTTCCGAAAAAGCTCCCGAGAGCGTGATTGATGTAATAATAGCTGCCACCAGCTCTCGGCATTCCCGTCGCCAGTTCCGACAGGGAAAGTGCTGCAAGCAGCGCAACGATTCCGCCAATCGTGAACGAGACCATACTCGCCGGCCCTGCAGCCTCGGCGACGATCCCGGGGAGCACGAAGATCCCCGCCCCGATCATCGTCCCCAATCCGAGGGTATACGCTTCGAGGAACCCGAGGTCACGGGCCAGTTCCTGGTCAGCCATCGTATTTCACCGTCCGCATTTCAGAACAACTGACCCGGGAAGCCAGAACGACGAGCGGTCCACGGTCTGTTCATACGCATCAACCCAACTGGCATAATATAAAAACATCGGTATAATTAGTAAATCGGTAACCTAGTGGGTTTCAAAATTAGATCCAACAATACCAGGGTATTATATTGGTGAATCAGTAATCCCTTGCGTAGAGGTGGTGGCGTGTCAAACGTTCAATCCAACTATCGGATCGACGAGCTGGACTTCGAACAGGGCGAAGACAAACTGCCGTCCCTCTCTGAGTGCACGGCACCACCAACGGAGGTAGCGATCGAGATCGTCGATAACAATCTGGTTCATCATTCCCTGACAGCGGCTGCGAACCTGGGTGTGCGTGATGAAGCTGCGCTCTTGGTTGCGATGGACGGCGAAGGACGTCGCCGTTCACCTCGCAGTGAGGCCGTGATTCAACAGGAAAGTGGGATGACACTGGTTTCGAGAGGTGGAGATCCAGAAGAAGCCATCGAGGCATTCCAAACGTCCACCTCTCAAAGCGTGTGATTTCCGATGGTACGATGTTCCCACTGTGGGGCGGCATTGGGTGGCCATTCCTATCGAACGGAGACTGCATAATGTTCCGACGAGTACTGCAACTGTTCCGGACCGGGAATGAAGTCGTCCACGAGTGTCGCCACTGCGGGACAACCGTCGACGATGTGGGGAGTGACTGCCCCAACTGTGAGGGCGATGAAATTGTGACGTATCAGATCAACGGGTGCCAGTCATGACAGCACTAACCAGCCGCATCCTGCTACCGGTGGCGAACGAAGAGGACGCAACGAGAACGTGCAAAGCACTCGTCGAACACCTCTCGGAAGAGGCGGAGACGACCGATGTGATTGCGGTTCACGTGATCGAGAAGGCGGGAGGGGCGCCGGATAAGGCACCGCTGGCGGCACGCGAGGAACAGGCCGAGCGCATATTCGGCATCGTCAAACAGTATTCGAGCATCCTTGATTACACTCTCGAGACTCGACTCGTGTATGGGACAGATGTTCTCGAATCGATACGTGATCTGGCGGTCGAAGAAGACGTGACATCGATTCTGTTTGTTCCTCGTCCGGACGGACGGTTGACGCGCCTGTTGACGGGAGACCTTTCAGCAAAGCTGGTGTTGGAATCTCCCGTACCGGTGATTTCACTCCCACAACCAACCGCAGTCGAGGAATGAGACCCACTCTCTTCGCTGATCGATACGTGAACTCCCAGTCCTTGTCTTTCCGTAAATCGCCGCGGGAGAAATCCTAACGCCTTTGGGGGGCAGGCCCCCCCACGCTACTGATGGGAACCCGCGCTGGTGATCGGCGGTGAGAGTCGCGGAGGCCGTCCCCGAATTCGCCGACGCCTTCGAGTTCGACGAGTTCAATCGGATGCAACGCGAGGCGCTGCCGGCGCTTCTGGAACGGGGGGACAACGTCGTCGCCGCCGCGCCCACCGCCTCCGGCAAGACCGCGCTCGCGGAGCTTGCGATCTGTCGCACGCTCGCCGACGGCGGCACCGCGCTGTTTCTCGCTCCCTTGCGCGCGCTCACCAACGAGAAGGAACGCGACTGGGAACGGTTCGAGCAGTTGGGCTACTCCGTCTACGTCGTCACCGGCGAACGCGACCTGAATCCGCGTCGCGCAAAGCGGGCCGACATTCTGGTGATGACTCCCGAGAAGGCCGACTCGGCCACTCGGAAACACGAGTCGCCGCGATACGCCTTTATCAGGGACATCGACTGCTGTGTCATCGACGAGGTTCACCTGCTGGATTCGGACCGCCGCGGAAGCGTGCTCGAGGTGACCGTCTCTCGGCTCCGCCGGCTGTGTGACCCCCGGATCATCGCGCTGTCGGCGACGATGTCCAACGTCGAGGACGTCGCCGACTGGCTCGACGCTCCGCCGGCGTGTACCTTCCAGTTCGGCGACGACTACCGACCCGTGGATCTCCACACCGGCGTCAAAACCTACACCCACGGGGAGAACGCCTTCGCCGACAAGTACCGCCGGCTCTACCGTGCGCTGGACCTGGCGGAGCCGCACCTCCGGGAGGACGGCCAGGCGCTCGTGTTCGTCTCGTCCAGACAGGACACCGTCCGGGCGGCCGAAAAGGCGCGCGACGCACTGGCAGAACGGGACGTCCCGATGGGCGCACGTGGGGACTACGAGTTCCACCAGGAGGCGGAGGCGCTGTCGAACGACCGGCTCCGGAACTCCGTCCTCGACGGCGTCGCCTTTCACCACGCCGGGCTGGCGAAGGACGACCGCGACATGATCGAGCGCTGGTTCCGGGAGGGCCACGTCGAACTGCTGTTCTCGACGTCGACGCTGGCGTGGGGTGTGAACCTGCCGGCGCGGTGTGTGGTCATCAGGGACACGAAGTATCACGACCCGCTGGAGGGGGAGACCGACATCAGCCCGCTGGACGTCCTCCAGATGATCGGCCGCGCGGGGCGTCCCGGCTACGACGACGTCGGCTACGGCTGGGTGGTCTGTGATCGGTCGGACGCCGACCGCTACCGGACGCTGTTAAAACGGGGCAAGCCGATCGAATCGCAGCTCGCAGAGGACCTCCCGGCCCACCTCAACGCCGAAATCGCGATGGGGACGATCGGCGACCTCGAGGACGTGATGTCCTGGCTGGAGACCACCTTTTATTACGTCCGGGCGGCCTCCGAGCCGGCGGAGTACGGCTTCGACGGGCTCCGCGACCGGGTCCGGGAGACGCTCGACGACCTCGTCGAGCGAGGGTTCGTCGAAACCGAGGAGCTCGCGGTCGCACCCACGGAGCTGGGTCGGCTCACCTCGAAGTACTATCTCCGTCTGGAGACGGCTGTCCGGTTCCACGAACTCGGCGGCCGCGAACGGCTCGCGGTCGGGGACGTCCTCGAGACCGTCGCCGGAGCGGCGGAGTTCGACTCCGTGTCCGCCAGGCAGTCCGAGCGTGACGCCATCGACGCAGTGCTCTCGGACGTCGACAGCTCTCTCGAGGGCGGGAACCGGAAGGTGCTCGCGATCCTGTATGCGGGGACGAACGACTCGATTCCGGCAGACCTGAGCGCAGACGCGTGGGTAATCCGACAGAATGCGCTCCGGTTGCTCGCTGCGCTGTCGGAGTTCCTCCAGCGGTTTGCGGGCCCCCGTGCGGCGAACCTGGCACGGCGGATCGAGGCCAGGGTCGATCACGGGGTCTCCCGGCGGGCGGTGCCGCTTTCGGCGATCGAGGGGGTCGGCGCCGGCCGCGCAGAGCGGCTCGCGGACGCAGGCTTCGAGTCGCCCGCCGAAGTCGTCGCCGCCGGGACCGAGGAACTCTCCGCAGCGGGACTGTCCGACGGGGTCGCATCGCGGATCGTCGACGCGGCCCGGGAGCTGCCGCGGATCGTCGTCGAGTGGGGGGAGTTCCCCGACGACATCGACCGCGGAGCCCACGAGATGCACGAACTGACGGTCCGGAACGTCGGCGGAGGGGCCCAGGTCGGAATCCGCGTCACGGTAAACGGGACCGAGATGACCGCGAAGTCGGTGTACCTCTCGGACGCGTCGACCGTCCCCGCCGCGGTGTTCGGTGCGCCGGAAGCAGACGAACTCGAGTACGTCCTCGAGGCGACGTTTCCGGAGCTCCCGTTGATGCCGGTTCGCGCGACCCGGACCGTACAGATCCGCTGATCGGCACCAGCCTGGACCGCTTTCGGCGATCGTGTGTCCCGGTGACGGTGGACCCGAAGAGAGGCAACGCCTGCCTTCGACGAAGCCTTATACCGACTCGCCCGTTTCACTCCGAGTATGCACACGGACACGACCGCCGTCTCCCGTATCGTCTCGGAGGTGTCGCCGTGAACGCCCGTGACGGCCCGGAAGCCGGTCCGCAGGCCGACACCGACGGCGGCCAGGTGGCGTCGACGTCGACTCACACCGTTCGACTCGAGCTTGCAGACGAGCCGGGTGAGCTGCTCCGGGCGCTCAGCCCGATCGCGGACAACGGGGGCAATCTGCTTTCGATCTATCACGAGCGCGGAAACATCACCCCACGGGGGCGGATCCCGGTCGAAATCGACCTCGAGGCGCCGGACGACCGGTTCGAGGGCATCGTCGACGCGCTCCGGGACGCCGGCGTGAACGTCATCCAGGCCGGCACGGAACGGTACAGCGAAGAGCTCACGGTCGTCCTCGTGGGGCATCTGATCGACACCGATCTCTCGGATACGCTCCGTCGGATCGAGGACTGCGAGGCGTCCTCGGTGGCCGACGTTTCGCTTTCCGCACCGGAAGGGACCGAACGGGCCTCCAGCGCTCGGGTGCGCCTTGCGGCTCGGGCGGGCGAGACCGAGCGGGCACTGGAGACGGTGCGGGAGGTGGCCGACGAGAAGGGGTTCGACGTCGTCGAGCCGCTCGTGGGGGTGGAGCCGTGAAACTCGCGATCCTCGGGTTCGGCGCGGTCGGCCGGTCGGTTGCCGAACTCGCCGGCGACTACGGACACGCCGTCACGGCGATTGCGGACTCGACGAGCGCCGCCCTCGCAGGGGACGGAGAGGGAGGCGTCGACGTCGACGCCGTCTGCGACAGAAAGGACGATACGGGCGGTGTCGGCGACGCGGATCCCGACGACGTGCTCGCAGCCGACTACGACGTTCTGGTGGAGGCGACGCCGACGACGCTGGGCGACGCCGAACCGGGGTTCTCTCACGCGGCGGCCGCCCTGGATCGGGACAAACACGTCGTGCTCGCGAACAAAGGTCCCGTCGCGGAACGGTACGGCGACCTCGCCGAGCTGGCCCGCGAAAGCGCCGGTGACGTGCGGTTCGAGGCGACCGTAGGTGGTGCGATCCCGGCGATATCAACCGTCGAGGATGTCGGTCCCGCGCGCGTGTCGGCCGTCCGCGGCGTGCTCAACGGGACCGCGAACTTCATCCTCACCCGGATGGCCGCCGAAGGGCTGGATTACGACCACGTCCTCGCGGAGGCACAGGATCTCGGTGTCGCGGAGGCGGACCCCTCATTCGACGTCAACGGGACCGACGCGGCGCTGAAATGCGTGATCCTGGCGAACGTACTCTCGTTCGGCGTCGCCGACGATCCCGGCGACGCCAGGGAGTTTTCGCTTGCGGATGCGGACGTCGAGGGGATCGAAAACGTGCCCGGCAGCGCGCTGGAACTCGCCGCCGAGGACGGCCGAACCGTCCGGCTCGTCGGCGAAGCGAGCCGGGAGTCGGTCCGGGTCGGTCCCCGGCTCGTCCCCGAAAACGGGACGCTCGCAGTGACCGGCACTCAGAACATCGTCCAGCTGGACACCGACTACGCCGGTCGCCTGAACGTGAGCGGCCGCGGCGCCGGCGGGCCCGAAACCGCAAGCGCCGTGCTGGCGGACGTCGGCCGGCTCTCTTAGGGGCGGTCTTCGGTCGGCGACAGACGTAACAGATATATTATATTTGGTACCCTCCACCACGTCGTCTCGGAAAAAACCGCAAGAGGGCGTCGGGGTGTGCTGTAGTGCGTATCGAAACCGTTTTAGTGGAATCAACCGAAAGAACCCCTACACAGCGCCTTAGCGCGTGATTACCCATGAGTGACAAACCGCACCAGAATCTGGCCATCATCGGCCACGTCGACCACGGCAAGAGTACGCTCGTGGGCCGTCTCCTCTTCGAAACGGGGAGCGTTCCCGAGCACGTAATCGAGCAGCACCGAGAGGAAGCAGAAGAGAAGGGCAAGGGCGGATTCGAGTTCGCCTACGTGATGGACAACCTCGCCGAGGAGCGAGAGCGCGGGGTCACCATCGACATCGCCCACCAGGAGTTCGACACCGACGACTACTACTTCACCATCGTCGACTGTCCGGGTCACCGTGACTTCGTGAAGAACATGATCACGGGCGCCTCGCAGGCAGACAACGCGGTGCTCGTCGTCGCGGCCGACGACGGCGTCGCGCCCCAGACCCGAGAGCACGTCTTCCTGGCCCGCACGCTGGGGATCGGCGAGCTCATCATCGGCGTCAACAAGATGGACCTCGTCGACTACGACGAGGCGAAGTACAAGGAGGTCGTCGAGGAGGTCAAGCAGCTCCTCAAGCAGGTCCGCTTCAAGGCCGACGACGCCACGTTCATCCCGATCTCCGCCTTCGAGGGCGACAACGTCGCGGAAGACTCCGGCGAACTGGACTGGTACGACGGTCCGACCCTGCTGGAGGCGCTCAACGACCTTCCGGAAGCCGAGCCGCCGACGGACGCGCCGCTTCGGCTCCCGATCCAGGACGTCTACACTATCTCCGGCATCGGGACGGTCCCGGTCGGCCGCGTCGAGACGGGGATCATGCACACCGGTGACAACGTCTCCTTCCAGCCGTCGGACGTCGGCGGCGAGGTGAAGACGATCGAGATGCACCACGAGGAAGTGCCCGAGGCCGGCCCCGGCGACAACGTCGGGTTCAACGTCCGCGGCATCGGCAAGGACGACATCCGCCGGGGCGACGTCTGTGGTCCCGCCGAGGACCCGCCGTCGGTCGCGGAGACGTTCACCGCCCAGATCGTCGTGATGCAGCACCCGAGCGTCATCACCGCCGGCTACACGCCGGTGTTCCACGCCCACACCGCGCAGGTGGCGTGTACGATCGAGTCGATCGACCAGAAGATCGACCCGGCCTCCGGTGAGGTCGCCGAAGAGAACCCGGACTTCATCAAGTCCGGCGACGCCGCGGTCGTCACCGTGCGCCCGCAGAAGCCGCTCAGCATCGAACCGTCCTCGGAGATCCCGGAGCTCGGCTCCTTCGCCATCCGCGACATGGGTCAGACCATCGCCGCCGGCAAGGTGCTCGAGGTCAACGAGCGATAATCGATGCAGCAGGCACGCGTCCGCCTCGCCGGTACGAGCCCCGAGGACCTCGACGACATCTGCGCCGACGTCCGCGAGATTGCCGACTCCACCGGCGTCTCCCTGTCGGGACCGATCCCGCTTCCGACGAAGACGCTGGAGGTGCCGGCACGGAAGTCCCCCGACGGCGAGGGCACGGCGACCTGGGAGCACTGGGAGATGCGCGTCCACAAGCGTCTCATCGACATCGACGCCGACGAACGCGCGCTTCGCCAGCTCATGCGCATTCAGGTGCCCAACGACGTGAGCATCGAGATCGTCCTGGAAGACTGAAGCGCTAAGGCGTCACACGGGCGTCAGCCCGTCTCACACGCTATCTTCTCCGTTTATTTTCCGCCCGAGCGTCGCCGCTTCCGCGCAGTCGACTCCTCGGTCATGGCTCGGCCACTTATATACCGGGCGGCGTAACGAGAGGTGTGTCGTCGCTCCGTCGCAGCCCCACGCTCGAGACGCTCGCCGCGTTCGCCGTCGTGTACCTGCTCCAGCGACTCACAGCGCTTGTGGGGCTTGCAGCGTTCCTGTTCGTGCTGTCGGTACCGGTGACTGTCGCACCGTGGACAGTTGTCACGAGCGTGTACGCCCACGCGAGTCTCGCACATCTGTTCGGGAACGCTCTGGCGCTCGCGATCGTGGGACCGCTCGTGGCGCGCCGGACGACCCGGCTCCGGTTTCACCTGTTTTTCGTCTCCACGGGCGCGCTGGCGGGGATCGCGGAGGTGTGGTTCGGCGGCCTCGTGGGAGCGCGGGCGGTACTCGGCGCCTCCGGGGCGGTGTTCGCGCTGATGGGGTATCTCCTGGCCGGCAATCGGGTGTCGGCGGCGCTGTTCGACCGGGTCGAGGTGAGCCCTCGGCTGCAGCTGGCGCTGTTCGTCGTCGTCGCGGTCGTGGTCACGATCGCGACCGGCGGGCCGGGGGTGGCGCTTGTGGCTCACTTCACCGGATTCGTGCTCGGCCTGATCGCCGGACGGCTCCAGATCCTCTCGGTGGCGGATCGAAACAGAAGCTACAAGTGAGCCCGACGACTTCGATCGTATGCGGGCTCGTAGATCAGTGGTAGATCGCTTCCTTCGCAAGGAAGAGGCCCTGGGTTCAAATCCCAGCGAGTCCATCGGAGCGACCGAGTTTTACGAGGGAGCGAGAATGGACGAGCGGGATTTGGACCCCTACCGGACGCGCGCAGCGACCGGAGGGAGCGAGCACGTCTGCTTCCGGGTTCAAATCCCAGCGAGTCCACTCGTCTCGCTTCGCTCGACTCGTTTCCTCGCTGACTTCCCGTTCGCTTCGCTCACGGGAATCCCAGCGAGTCCATCCCACCTTTTTACTTCGGGTCCTCGCTCACTGCGTTCGCTCGAACCGCTCGCAAAAAGCTGGACCAAAATAGCCGGACGCTCGACCTCCGGTCTCGCGTCCGGTGAACCGCGCTGGAGTCGCTCGCACGGAGACTACGCGCCGTTCAAGAACGTCGCCACCGTGTCGTAGGTGAAAAACAGGATCGACCCGACGGCGATGAGCCCGACGACGACGAGCAGGCCCCACATCAGTATCGTGGTCAGTGTGCCCAGCATATCCTCCCGTTGGCGAAGCGGCCTCAAAATAGTTCCCACCCGACCGTGGTCCGGTCACCCGAGGTCGAAGTATATAATTGATAGTTATGGTTAACCTCGGGCGCCTCGAAGGACACATATGGTATCCGCTCCCGTGTCCGATCCCGTACGCGTGGGGGTGTTGAGCCTGCACGACAGCAAGGAATCGAAGGCGATCTGCAACGCTGTCGAGGCGCTGGGCCACCACCCCGAATGGCTCCGCGAACCCAACACTGCCGTGCACATGCACGCCGGAGAAATCCGACTCGAACCCGACGTCGACGTCGTCGCCAATCGACTTCTGCTTTCGAGCACGGAACAGCCCGCCGAACACGTCGGGATCGCGGAGACGATCGCCGCGTTGCGGCCGACACTCAACGATCCGCACGCGACGGCGCTTGCGACTCACAAGATCGCGAGCGCGGCGCGACTGGTGAACGCCGGCATCCCACTTCCAGACACCATCTTCGCACTGAGTGGGGAGCTACTCAACCGGCACCGCGAGCAGTTCGGCCCGGAGGCGGTGTACAAGACTGCGATCGGTACCCACGGGGGTGGCGCGTGGAAGGTCGACACGACCGAGTCGCTCAGCCCGGTGGTCGGGCAGCGCCGGGCGTTCCTGCAGGAACTGCTTTCGGTGGAGGGCCGGAGCCCTCGGGACCTCCGCGTGTACGTCGTCGGCGGGGAGATCGTCGGCGCGATGATCCGCCACGCCGCGGAGTCGGAGTGGCGAACGAACGTCGCCCGGGGCGGACGGGTCGAGGGGTGTACCGACACGGTTCCGGCAGAGGCGGCGGCGTACGCGCTCGAGGCGACGGCGGTTCTGGGGCTGGATTACGCCGGTGTGGACCTCATCGAGGGGGCGGACGGCTGGCACGTGCTCGAAGTGAACCCCACCGCGGGGTTCCGGGGGCTCTACGAGGCGACCGAAACCAGCCCGGCCCCTTTTATCGCGAAGCTGGCGATCGAACGCGGCGGCGGATCGGTCGACGACGAGCTAGTGGTCGACCTGGCGGCGACGCTCGACGACTCCGTCCCCACCTGTATGCCGGCGACCGAGCCGGAACGGTACGTCGATCCCGCCGTCATCGGATTCACAGAACGTGTCGTCGTCACGGGAGCCAGGGGAACCAGAACCGTCGTCGGGAAGTCGGACACGGGTGCCGATCGGAGTTCGATCGATCTCCAGTTGGCTGCCGACATCGGTGCGGGACCGATCCACACCGTAAGTAAGGTCCGATCCGGCAGCCAGAAGAAGGGCCGGTCCCGTCCGGTCGTGGATATCGTGCTCGGGATCGGCGGCACCCAGCACACCGTCGAGGCCAGCATCGTGGACAGGGCACACATGAGCTATCCGCTGCTGCTCGGTCGTGACGTGTTGAAACACTACCACCTGGACGTGAGCCGTCGGGTCGACGCTGCGAAACCCGATCGGCGTCGCGAGGAGTGAGGAGTGAGGCGGGTTACCGTTCGGCGAGGTCAGACAGGCCACGCTCCGGCAGGCCCAGCTCCGATTGCACCAGCTGTATCGCCTGCCGGGTTGCGCGGGTCGACGCCAGGTAGCCGCCGCCGATGGCGGCTTTCAGCTTCCGTGCGGCCTGCCCGGTGAGAACCTGTCCGCCGACGACGGCCACGGCCTCGTCCCCGACGGAGACTGCCCATCCCGGAACCGAATACCGGTACCGCTCGAGCGACGGCTCGAACTCGCTGCTTTCATCGAGAGCGTGTTCGACGAGTCGCGTGAGGTTCTCGGCGGCTGTTTCGCTCGCCCGGATGGCCGCCGAGGCCGTCGCCGGAACCGACCGGCCGTCGGCGTCGACGATCCGGCCGGCGTCGCCGATGAGGAACGTCGACTCGGTCAGTCGGAGGTCGGCACGTACCGTCGGCCGTTCCCCCGCGGTCGCATCCGGCCCCCGAATGCCGCCGGCCCACACGAATAGGTCTGTTTCGAGGGTTCCCGCGTCGGTTTCGACTGCGTCGGCGGTCGCCTCGCGCACCGGCGTTTTCGTTTTGACGTCGACGCCGTGGTCGGCGAGGGCTGCCCGGATCGCTCGCTGGAAGGAGGAGCCGAACCCGGGGGCGAGCGTCTCCAGCTGTTCGAGGAGCACGATCTCGATCCGGCCCGCGTCCGTCGCGTCGGTTCCGTTTACCGGTCCGACCGGAACGTTCCGTTCTCGGGCGAGCGCGGCGAGTTCGCCGGCGATCTGGATGCCCGAAAGCCCGCCGCCACCGATCACGACGCGACACGTCTCGCCAGTCTCGGCGGTCTCACAGACGTCGAGGAAGCGGTCCCGGATCGAAAGCGCGTGTTCCTTCCGCTTGAGCGGGATCGCGTGCTCCTCGACGCCCGGCAGATCGTAGAAGGCAGTTTCGGAGCCGAGACAGACGGCACCGTAATCGTACGCCAGCGTCCCGTCCTCGCCTGCGACCTCCGGCACCCGTCCGTCCCGGAACGTCGCGAGGCCGGCCTCGGGGTCGATCCCGTCGACGCGACCCGTCACCACTCGGGCGCGATCGAGTACCGACCCCAGCGGCACCTCGATCGCGTGGATCACGTCCGGCCGCCGGATCAGCCGGTGGAGTTCGTGTCGAACGAGATGTGTTTCAGTCTCGTCGACGAGCAGCAGTTCGACCGAATCCGGTAGGCTCGATTCGAGCCGCTGTGTGAGCGTCAGTCCTGCATAGCCCGCGCCGAAAACCACGACTCGCATATCCGAAGGGAGGTGCTGCAGCCTCTTGAGCCTCCGGGCCCGACTGGCGGACCTCGCGCGAGTCGAGCGATCACTCAAAACAGCGCGTCGCTCGGTCCGAGGACCTCCGCCGGCCCGCCGACGCTCCAGATTTCGGTGTCGACGCCGATCTCCGCGATCCGCTCTTCGACCTGCTCCTCGTAGCCCTTCCGGGTGTTCACGTAGACGGAGGCCCCGGTGTCCGTCGAGAAGTAGACTGGGACGTCTTCCTCCTGCCGGAGCTCCCGGACCACGTTGAAGACGGCGATCGTCTCCGGCTGCCAGTACACCCACCCGGAGGGCCCGGTCATCGTCGCCGCGGTGAGGGAAAGCGAATCGTGTTCGGCGAGCTCGAAGATCCGGTCGAACGAGCCGGCCCGGAGCGCGTCGCGCATCTCCCCGAGCTGTTCGTGGATGTGCGCCAGCCGCGCCTGGAACATGTGGCTCTCTTCGGCCTCCTCGTGGGCCCGTTCGGTCTGCTTGTACGCCGGCACGTGCACCGCGATCGTCCGGAGGTCCGTCTCCGGATGGAAGCCGTCGTCACCCGTGCCCGTCGGGAGCCGCCGGGAGATGCAGTCCTCGTCGTTGAGGCCCGCAAACAGCTGGGAGTAGGCGCCGGTGACCGATCGCGCCGCCGAAAGCGACCCGCGGCGGGCGACCGCGGAGATCTCCTGTCGGGAGAAGTCCAGCCCCGCAGCCTCGGTCAGCGCAAGCGCCGCCGCCGCGAAGCCGGACGACGAGGAGCCGAACCCGATGTTCGACGGGAAGGAGTTCACCGACTCGAAGCGGATCGGGTGATCGATCCCGGCGAGCTCCCGCACGTGGTCGACCACGAGCTGTATCCTGTCTTCGGCGTGGCCCTCCACCTCCTCGCCGTCGATGTAGAAGGCGTCCTCGGCGGCGTCCGGCTGCCACTCCACGGTCGTCGTGGTGTGTGTCGGCGCGGTACACACTGAGATACTGTCGTGGTACGGGATCCGCGGGTCGTTTTGCTTGAGTCCGTGATACTTCACGAGCCCCTGAATGGGGTGTGCTTTCGCTGTCGCCTTCATCGTTTACCGGGTTGGGGGCCGGAGACCGGTTAGTCGTTCCGTTTTGTGCGTCGTCTGCGGGAACCGTTCGACTCCCCCGACGCCCGCAGGCAGTGACAAGAGTTTTGCTACCCGTGACCGAAGCGGTTCGACATGGCCGAGTACACGGTGGAGTTCGTCGGCACCGGCGAACGCGTTCGGGTGTCGGACACGCAGACGGTTCTCAACGCCTGTATCGAGGAGGGTATCGCCCACGAATACTCGTGTCGAGTCGGTATGTGTCTCGCCTGCTCGGCGCGGATCCTCGAAGGCGAGGTGGCTCAGCCGGCCGCGATCGCCCGTGGACTCACCGAAACGGAGGCCGAAGAGTTCGCGCTGACGTGTATGGCGCGTCCCCAGTCGGACCTGCGGCTCCGGCGCGGCGAGTACCCGCCCAGCATCGAGGGCGAAGAAAGCGAGCCCGCAGCCGGCGAGGAAGCCGCAGGCGCCGACGACTGACGATTCTATCCACGTTCGTGGATGTCACCTCGCGATCCGACACCCGTGAGATTCAAGTCGATGACACACGCGGTGTACAGTGATGCGTCACGACCATCTCATCTCGGCGGCACAGCTGTCCCGATCCGACATCGAGACAGTCCTCGACCGGGCCGGCGAGGTCGCCAACGACCTCGGGGCCTCCCGGGACAGCCATCCCGGCCTCGTCCTCGGGCTCTGCTTTTTCGAGCCGAGCACGCGGACGAAGATGAGCTTCGATGCGGCCGCAAAGCGTCTCGGCGGCAGCACGATCGACATGGGCTCGGTCGAATCCTCGTCGGTAACCAAGGGGGAATCGCTGGCTGACACGGTTCGGGTCATCGAGGGGTACGCCGACGCGATCGTGCTGCGTCATCCAAGCGAGGGGGCAGCGAAGCTCGCGAGCGAGTTCGTCCACGTGCCGGTGATAAACGCGGGCGACGGCGCCGGCCAACACCCGAGCCAGACGCTTTTGGACCTGTACACGATTCGGGAGGAACACGGCCTCGACGACCTCACGGTCGGGATCATGGGTGACCTGAAGTACGGGCGGACGGTCCACTCGTTGGCGTCGGCGCTGGCGAACTTCGAGGTGAGACAGCACTTCATCAGCCCGGAGTCGCTTCGACTCCCCCGAAGCGTCCGGTTTGACCTCCACGAGGCCGGCGCACAGGTTCGAGAGCACACCGATCTCGAGCCGGTGTTGTCGGAACTGGACGTCCTGTACGTGACCCGGATCCAGCGCGAGCGGTTCCCCGACGAGACCGAGTATCGCGCCGTCGCCGGCGAGTATCAGATCGACGCAGAGACGCTCGCGGCCGGCCCAGACGATCTCACGGTCATGCATCCACTCCCGCGGGTCGACGAGATCGCCCCGGACGTCGACGAGACAGACCACGCGAGCTACTTCCAGCAGGCGCACAACGGCGTTCCCGTACGGATGGCGCTTCTGGAGATGCTGCTGGAGAACCACGGGTGATTTCCATGAGTGACTACCAACTCCGCGTTTCGAAGATCCGGAACGGCACCGTCATCGATCACATCGCTGCCGGCCAGGCGCTCAACGTGCTCGCAATTTTGGGCATCGACGGCTCGGATGGCCACGGCGTCTCGATCGGGATGAACGTCTCCTCCGACCGCCTCGGCCGGAAGGACATCCTGAAGGTCGAAGACAGGGAACTGAGCCAGTCGGAGGTGGATGTCCTCTCGTTGATCGCGCCGGAGGCAACGATCAACATCGTCCGCGACTTCGACGTCGTCGAGAAGAACCGCGTCGAGCGTCCCGACCGCGTTTCGGGGCTGCTTTCGTGTCCGAACCACAACTGTATCACGAACGCAGACGAGCCCGTCGAGACTGCCTTCGACGTCATCTCCGACGGCGTTCGGTGTAACTACTGCGGGACGATCATCCACGAAAGGATCGCCGAGCATCTCGCAGTGGAGTGAGTTCCCCCGGCACGGATCGGGGACGCCGAAGCGTTTTAGCCGCCAGGGGTTGGACGTACGCGTATGTCCACGAAAGCGAAGCTGCTCTTGGTCGTCGTGTTCCTCGTCCTAGTGTACGTCCTCTTCTCGGGGGACAAAGAGCCCGTCGAGGTCGAGGTTCAGGAGTAACGCGGCTGGATGTACGGAATCGTCACGCGGAACGAAGACGAGACCGGCTGGCCGGAATTCGACCGCGGGTTCTACGAGGTGAAAGATGTCTCCGGACGCGGTGGCGAGCCGATTGTCGACGCGGTCAACATGGTGTCGTGTTTCGGGGACAACGCCGCCGTCCGGGGTGACCCGTCGCTTGCGGCAATCAACGCCGACGGCGAACCCGCCACCCGGGAGCGCCCGTACTTCGACTGGTCGTACGTCTGCCCGACTCACGAGCGCTACCGCGAGGGGTTGCTCGAGACGATCGCGGACTGTGCCGCCGCGGAACCCGACGTCAGGCTCGACGACGTCGGCTTCCCCCGGGAGGGGTACTGCCGGTGTAAGCGGTGCGACCGGCTGTTCGAGGAGAGTTCGCACGACGATCGCGACGAGTGGCGCGAGGCAGTCACCACCGAGTTCGTCGAGGAGGCGGTCGACCGGATCGCCGGCCGGTCGTATCTGACGCTGTATCCCGACCCGTACCCCGGCCATCTCTCCAGACGATCGGGGCTGGACGTCGACGCACTCGCCGAGGTAGTCGACGAGTTCGTCGTCCCCCTCTACGATCTGGACTACGGGACGACCTACTGGCTCGAGTCGATCGCTCGGGGGTTCCGGTCCCGGCTGGGCGGTTCGTACGACCCCGACGGGGAGCCGCCGTCGACGCCGTTCTCGATCGAACTGTACGCGGTCGACGTCGAGATCGAGAACCTCCAGCACGCGACGGAAGTCGCAAACCGGTACGCCAAGGACGTCTTCTTCGGCTACGACGCCTCGCAGGCGGCGGCGACGATCCGCCGAATCCGGGCGGAGGAAAGCGACGAGGGGAAAACGCACCGCCCGGACGAATAAAGACCCCTCTGGACGTAGTCGTCGGCATGAACGGGATCGGACCGCCGCTGGTGACGCCGTTCGACGAGGTTGGCGACGTCGACTACGGGAGGCTCCGCGAGCTCGTCGACTGGGTCGAGGATCGGGGCGTCGACTTCCTGGTGCCGTGTGGGTCAAACAGCGAGGCGGAACTCATGACCGCCGCCGAGCGGACGCGGGTGATCGAGACGGTCGCCGAGGAGGCGTCGGTGCCGGTGGTCGCCGGCACCGGGAGCCCGGGGCTCCGGGAGACGCTTTCGGCGACCCGTGCGGCGGCGGACGCCGGTGCCGACGCCGCCCTCGTCGTCACACCCTTTTATTACGACCACGACCAGGCGACGCTGGAGGCGTACTATCGAGAACTCGCCGGCGACGCACCGCTGCCGATCTACCTCTACTCGGTGCCGGCGTACACCGGCGTCCGGCTGGAGCCGGACACCGTCGGTCGGCTCGCGTCACACCCGAACGTCGTCGGGATGAAAGATTCCCACGCCTCGCTGCCGGAGTTCGTCCGGACAAAGCGACGGATCGCCGAGGCGATCTCCGACGCCGGCGGCTCGGCTGGGGAGTTCGACCTCATGATCGGAAGCGGGAGCGTCCTCGCACAGGCACTTTCTGCCGGCGGGGTCGGGGGCGTGCTCGCGCTGGCGAACCTCGCGCCGGCGGCGACCGCCGAGGTGTACGAAATCCACGAGGAGGACCCCGAGCGCGCTAGGGAACTGAACGAGGATCTCGTGGAGCTGAACACGGCGATAACCGCCGATTACGGCGTCCCGGGTCTGAAGTGGGCAATGCGCGAGCGCGGCGCGTCCGCGGGGTATCCCCGGTCGCCACACCGGGAGCCCGACGCCGAGGCACGGGGACGACTTCAGGCATTGCTGGAAGAGCTCTGAGAGGAGGTGGCGTGGTGAACAGTCGTCCTCCGCCTTTAGCTGAAAGAGAGGGCGCTACCCCCCGTCCTCAAGGAGCCGCCGAAGGCGGCGAGTAGGCAGGGGTAGTTCACGAGGAGAAGAATGGCAACCATTCTGAATATCTGGGAGGGGGACATCACGAAGGCGAGTGCTTATCCTTTTTCTAGTATAAGCACCCAATATGACAAATGAAGGAGAAAGCGGAAGGGATTTATCCCAAAGTGCAGTTCTCCGCGACCGGTTCACGTCACACGAAATCTTCGAACGTGTGATCGTTGATGCAGACGAAGAAATCTCGCGGAGTTTTCGTGAACTCTTTTTTAGCGGCCTTGCTGCCGGCTTTGCCATCACGTTGACTGTCTTGCTGTATGCTTCGATGACACACGCCACGGATGGGATCCCGATAGTCGGCGCACTCCTATATCCAATCGGATTCGTGTACATTATTTTGGGTAATTATCAGCTCTATACAGAAAACACGCTGCCTCCTGTTGCCTTGGTCATTGAACGGATGGCGAGCGTGCCTGCTATGCTCGGGATGTGGTGTGTTGTCTTATTAGGGAACGTCGTGGGAGGAGCATTGGGTGCGACGGCATTGGCATATGGTGGCGTATTCTCCCCTGAAGCGGCACAAACCGCCGTAGAGATCAGTATGAGTGGCGTCGAAACAGACTGGATCGCGTTGTTCTTCAAAGCTGTGTTTGCAGGCCTGATCGTCGCAGGTGTCGTTTGGCTGGATTTCAGTGTGACCAGTGCGACGGCACGATTTCTCCTCATATATATGGCGTTCCTTGCGATCCCTCTCGGGAATTTGTTCCACGTCGTGGTTGCGAGTACTGAGGTCGTGTATCTCGTTCTTGTCGGGCAGATCGGTCTCTTGTACGGGGCGTATAACTTCGCCCTCCCGGTTCTGCTCGGGAACACCTTCGGCGGTGTCTTACTCGTCACCGTCGTGAATTACTTCCAGACGCCGACGTATATTCAGGAGGACCCGAGCAACCGACTCAGTCTCAAGCAATGGCTGTTCACTTGGGACAGGGGCCGGGACAAAGAGGAACTCGAACGGATGCTCGCTGATTGACGTCTTGTATTTCAGTCGCCGCCGAGAATGCCCCGGTGGGTCATCTTTTCGGGGTCGAGCACCTCATCGGCCTCCTCCTCGGTGAGATGTCCCTCGGCGATCGCGACCTCTCGGACGGTCTTGCCCTCCGCGAGCGCCTGTTTGGCCACCTTCGCGGCGTTGTCGTAGCCGATCGCCGGATTGAGCGCCGTCGCCAGCGCCATCGCCTGCTCGACCTGGTCACTGCAGTGCTTCTCGTTCGCCTCGATCTTCGCGACGAACCGTACGCCGAACGTCTCGGCGGCGTTCGCGAGCAGCTCACTCGACTGCAGGAAGTTGTGCGCTAGCACCGGTTTGTAGAGGTTGAGATCCAGCTCGCCACGCGCGGCGCCGGCCGAGACCGCGGCGTCGTTGCCGACGACCTGTTTGTGGACCTGGTTGACCGCCTCCGCGACCACCGGGTTTATCTTCCCGGGCATGATGCTGCTTCCGGGCTGGTTTTCGGGTTGTTCGATCTCGCCGAGCCCGTTTCGCGGCCCCGACGCGAGCAGGCGGAGGTCGTTTGCGATCTTGTTCATCGAGCCGGCGACGGTCCGGAGCGCGCCGTGGGCCTCCCCCATCGCGTCGTGGGCCGCCTGCGCCTCGAAGTGGTCGTCTGCCTCCCGGAACTCCGTGCCGGTCTCCTCGGAGATGTACTCCGCGGCGAGCCCGGGAAAGTCCGGATGTGTGTTCAACCCGGTTCCCGTCGCAGTACCGCCCAGCGCGAGTTCGCGGAGGTGATCCTGGACGTCGGTGACGCGTTTGATTCCCTTCTCGATCTGCGTGCGGTAGCCGCCGAACTCCTGTCCCAGTCGGACGGGGGTGGCGTCCTGGAGGTGGGTCCGCCCGGTTTTGACCACGCCGTCGAACTCCGTCTCCTTTTCGGCGAGTTCGGCCTGCAGCGTCTCGAGGGCGGGCACGAGGTCCTTCTCGACGGCCTCGAGAGCCGCCACGTGCATCGCCGTCGGGATTACGTCGTTGCTCGACTGGCCGTAGTTGACGTGGTCGTTCGGGTGGACGACCCGGTCGCCGATCTCGGCGCCCATGATCTCGGCGGCCCGGTTGGCGATCACCTCGTTTGCGTTCATGTTCGAGGAGGTTCCCGAGCCGGTCTGGAACACGTCGACTGGGAACTGGTCGTCGCGCTCGCCGGCGATCACCTCGTCTGCGGCTTCCACGATGGCGTCGGCGACGTCCGCCTCGAGGAGGCCCAGCTCGCGGTTCGCCTGTGCGGCGCCTTTCTTCACCACGCCGAGCGCACGGACGAACCGTCGCCCGAACGTGATCCCCGAGATCGGGAAGTTCTCTACTGCGCGCTGGGTCTGGGCCCCCCAGTAGGCGTCCGCCGGTACCTGCATCTCGCCGAGACTGTCCGCTTCGGTTCGGTAATCCTCACCCATAAATCGAACCTCCGCCGGACGGCGAGTAAAAACTACCTACATCGATCAGATATCCGATGGATCGACCGACGAATCCCGTCGGCGTCCGGTCGGCTACGCGCCCCCGCCGAACTCCTCGTACTCTGCGGGGGTGTACGTCTTGATCTCCAGGGCGTGGATCTCCTCGGTCATCCAGTCGTCGAGCGCGTCGTACACGAGCTGGTGTTGCTCGACGAGCGAGAGCCCGTCGAACGCAGGGGAGACGACGACGGCCGCGAAGTGTTCGTCCTCGTGATTCTCGTCGTATGTCCGCGGTCGCGAGACGGTCGCCTCCGCGTCCGCGATCGCCTCCTCGATCCGCGCCTCGATTGCCTCGACGTCCATGCCAGAAGGGACAGGGTCGGAGGGGTATAAGGGGCGGGGTCGGAGGAGTATAAGGGACAGGGTCGGACTACGACCGGATCGCCACGACGAGGAACGTCTCGTCGCGCTCCTCACCTCGGACCACCCGAAAGCCCGCCTCCCCGAGGGCGTCTGCGGCCCCCGCGAGCTCCTCCCGTTCGTCGACCGGCGGGCCGGATTCGCCGTCGCCGCGGCCCGACCAGTCGACGACGACGAGACGCCCGCCCGGGCGGATCACGCGCGCGAGTTCAGCGAGCGCGCCGTCGCCGACGAACTCGTGGTAAGTCATCGTCGAGGCCGCGCCGTCGAGTTCGTCGTCCGAAAACGGCAGGTCCGACACGTCGGCCGTGACCGGCTCGACGGAGCCCGGGAGGCCCTTCTCGCGGTAGTACTCGTGCATCTTCGCCTGGACGTCAACGGCGTACAGCGTCTCGACGTCCGGCGCGATCAGGTCGGTATAAAAGCCGGTGCCGGAGCCGAGATCCGCCAGCGTCTCCCCCGACGCCGGACGGACCAGCGACCGGAACTCCTCGGCAGAGAGATAGCGGTAGCGTCCCTCGTCTTCCAGGTTCTCGGCCTTCTCGATGTCGAAGGTGTGATGGCCCATACGCGACGGTGGGACGCCGGGAATATAACCGGCCGGTCGCGAGGTCGGCGCGTCCCGGCGTCGGTCACCGTCGCAAGCCGACCGTCAGTTTGTCGGATTCGGTGCCGTCTTCGTCGTCCCGGGCGTCCTCCCCGTTTCGGCAGTCGAGTTCGACGAGCCCGTCGTCTTCCAGCCCGGAGAGCAGGTCACGGAGCCACTCCCGACCGTGGTCGCCCGCCGGCGAGTAGTCGACGCGCACGCGCGGTCCGAGTTCGTCGAGCGCGAGTTCGTCGTACTCCGACAGCGCCCGAATCACCCGTCCACGGAACTGCCGGCGGCTCCCCTCGAAGCTCGGCTGTTCGGGGACGTCCGGCGCGGTGAAGTCGCCCGTTTCGTAGGCGCGACACCACTGTCGCCACGGACAGCCCGCTTCGTCGCAGTGTGGCGTCTGCCCACAGGCGACCCCGCCGAGTTCCATGATCGCGTTGTTCCAGGCCCGGGACTCGCCCGGCGGCATGAGCCGCGTGGCGACCCGTTCGAACGTCCGGTCGTCGTCGGGGACTGAAAAGGCGCGGTACAACACTCGTTTCACGTTCGTGTCGACGACGGCGTCGCCCGCGTTGAACGCGAACGACGCCACCGCGTTAGCGGTGTAGGGCCCGACGCCCATCAGTTCCTGGAGATCCGCGGGCGTTTCCGGAACGTCGCCGTCGAACTCCTCGATGACCTGGTTTGCGGCCTCGTGGAGGTAGCGTGCCCGATTGTTGTACCCCAGCGAGTGGTCGCTCCAGAACGCGACGACGTCGGCCCGGTCGGCCTCGGCGAGGGATTCGACCGTCGGCCACTCCTCGAGGAACGCCTCCCAGGCGTCTATCACCCGGTCGAGCTGGGTCTGCTGGCTCATCACCTCCGAGACGAGAACCGGGTACGGGGCGGTCGTCTCCCGCCACGGGAACTCGCGGTGGTCCGATTCGTACCACTCGATGAGGGCGGTTTGGATCGGGTTCAGATCCGACGGAAGGGCGATTTCGCGCTCTTCGGGATCGGAATCGGGAGTCTCGCGCTCGGCGGGGTCGGCGTCGTCGCCGGCGTCCGGCATACGCGTTCGGAGGAGGGCTCGACGCTAATGAGTGTGGCCATCTCGTGTTCGAAGCTCCTCACTCCCAGATGCCGGGTTCGATGCCGAGATGCCGGACCGTGAAGGGATACAGAACGACGATTACCAGTGCGAGCCCGAACTCCGCTGGGAGGGAGACGTCGCCCAGATACATCCGGAGGGCGGCGACGCTGATCACGATGAGGAAAAGCATGGCGAAGTAGTGGGGTATCAACTCGAGTATCATACGGGAGTCGACCATGGCGTCGGGGTGGACGAGGGCGGCGAATTTATAAAGCGTGTCGGTTCACTCACCTCGCTTGCGGCTTCGCCGATCGCTTTTCGAGGCGCTCGCTGTGCTCGCGCCTCGCATCTCACGGGCACGGTGGGATTCGAACTCGATGGCGAGACTCACTGCGTTCGTCTCGCGTAGTTCGAATCCCGGGTGCCGCTGCTGCTCACTCACGTTCGCAGACAGCGGGCACGGTGGGATTCGAACCGAAATCAGACGTGCTCGCTCGCGTCGCTCGCTGCGCGCGACTGATAGGCTTCGAATCCCACCTCGAGAAAGTTCGACACGGCTCGCTTACGCTCGCCGGTCTTACGGGCACGGTGGGATTCGAACCCACGACCATCGGATGTCTTCCCCACCCACCAACCTGGACGGGATAGAAGTCCGACGCTCTATCCTGGCTGAGCTACGTGCCCTCACTACCGGATTACCTGCCGTCGATACAAAAGGGATTTGGGTCCGGGCCACCGAAGCGGACGGTCCACATCCGTGTATATAAGTCCACGACGCCAGTAGAACCCCTCGATGAGAGTTATCGGGACTGTCGGCCTGCCGGGCAGCGGGAAAGGGGAGGCTGCGTCCGTGGCCCGCGAGGAGGGGATCCCGGTCGTGACGATGGGCGATGTCATCCGCGAGGAGTGTCGCGACCGCGGGCTCGACCCGGCCGAACACCACGGCGACGTTGCGAAGGCGCTCCGGGAGGAGAACGGCCCGGACGCGGTCGCGGAGCGGTCGCTCCCGCTGATCGAACGCGAACTCGACACCGCCGAGACGGTGCTCGTCGACGGTCTCCGATCGATGGTCGAGGTCGAGCGGTTCCGGGAGGCGTTCGGCGACGGCTTCCTCCTGGTCAGTATCGAGGCGCCGTTCGAGCTTCGTGTCGAACGGCTCGGCGAACGCGGCCGGGACGCCTCCGACGTGAAAACCGAAGCCCTGCGGGCCCGCGACGAGCGTGAACTCTCCTTCGGCATGGGCGAGGTGATGGAGCAGGCCGACCTCACCGTCGAGAACACCGACTCTCTCGAGGCGTTTCGACGGACGGTCCGTCGGATCCTCGAGGACGGACCCGAGGCGATCGAACAATGATCTACAGCATCGACGTCCACATCGAGGCACCCGTAAACGACACTGAAGTGACCGACCGGGTCGCCGACGCGATCCGAAATCTGTTCCCGGACGCCGAGATCGAACAGCAACCGGGTCGGCTCGTCGCCGAAACCCACACGCTGGATCCGCTTTCCGACCGGCTCCACGAACAGGAGATCCTCGACACTGCGCGTCGGGAGTTCCTGAAAAACGCACGCAAGGGCGGCTTTTCGTTCCGGCTCAAAAAGCAGGCGGCGTTCCAGGGCGTGATCAACTTCGCCGTGGGGAACCCGGACGAACTCGGCGACGTCGAGGTCGACGTGATCGTCCGCGAACCCGACGTCGAGACGTTCCTCGACCACGTCGTGCCGGAGACGGAGGACGGCCAGCCGGTCGATCCCGATCGAATCGGGGGAGAGTAATCCCGCTATCGGGAGCCGGCAAAAAGCTGGAGTTATACCGCCGGAAGCCCAACCAACCGGCGATGGGAATCCTCGAGGACAAAGACCGCGCGCGGCTGTTTTACAAGTACCTCTCGAAGGTGTACGACCGCGTGAATCCCTTCTTCTGGACCGAGGAGATGCGGGCGGAGGCACTGGAGTTGCTCGACATCCAGCAGGGCGACCGGGTGCTCGACGTCGGCTGTGGCACCGGGTTCGGAACCGAAGGGCTGCTCCAGTACACCGACGACGTCCACGGGCTCGATCAGAGTCGCCACCAGATGGAGAAGGCGTTCGAGAAGTTCGGCAAGCACGACCGGGTGGCGTTCTACCGTGGGGACGCCGAACGGCTCCCGTTCGTCGACGACAGCTTCGATTACGTCTGGTCGTCGGGCTCGATCGAGTACTGGCCCAATCCGGTGACCGCCCTGCGCGACTTCCGGCGCGTGGTCGAACCCGGTGGTCAGGTGCTCGTGGTGGGGCCCAACCACCCGACGAACCCGATCAAGGCACGCATCGCCGACGCGATCATGCTGTTTTACGACGAGGAGGAGGCCGACCGGATGTTCCGCGAGGCCGGCTTCACCGAGATCGACCACCACGTCATGGGGCCGCCGCGGAACCCCGACGTCGCGATTACGACCGTCGCTACCGTCCCGGAGTGAACGTCCGGAACTCGAAATCACTCCACGGATCTCACCTCAATCCCGTCCGTGGCACGGTCCCCGGTTCAGTCCCCCTCTGCGGTCGTCTCCAACGTTGCCACCGGTGTGCTCCCGACGTACACCTCGATCTCGACCAGAGAGCCGTCATCCACCGTCGGTTCGTTCGTGCCGGCTACCTCCAGCGAGGCAGACTCCCCAGCCCGCCAGGTCGGCTCCGCCGCCGGGTTGAACGGTCCCGTCGGACCGCTTTTGAACCCCTCCGCAGAGAAGAACGGTACCGGCGGCTGTCGAGCCAACTCTTCGCCGTCCACGCGAACCCGAAGCCGGAGCTCCCGCACGTCGAGTGTGTCGCCCCCCTCGTGACGTAGCTGGATTCGTCCCTCGCCCGTCGCCGATGCGGAAAGCGACGCCGATGCTGTCGATCCGAACCCGAGCTCCTCGGAGTCGGGGGACTCGGCGTCGAACCCGTCGGTCCCGAGTACGCCACTTCCCAGCGCGGCCGCGCCGACGCCGGTCGAGAGCGCGACCGCGAGGCCGACGAGCAACACCACGCCGACGGGGGCACTGGCGCGGACGCCGTTCGGATCGCGGGAAGGGGGGATCGACACGTGAACGGCTCCCGCGTCCCCGGATAAAAGTCCGAGGACGCCCGGCCGCTCGGTCGGCGCAGCTTTTTTTTCACCCCGTTCGGCGCTCGAACCGGCAGTATTTATATGTGGATTCCGCGCTTCACGCGGCGTATGCGTGACGCCCTCCCGACCGAGTTCGTTCGGTCGCACACGTCCAACAGCCGCCTTCGAGATCACGTCCGACTACCGGTGCTCGTCGGCGGCCTCCTCCAGGCGGTCCTCCTGGGGTGGTACGTCGTCAGCTACGGAACGGAGCCGGAGATATTCGCCGTCGGAACGGTCGGCCCGACCGTCGCCGCGCTGCTCACCCAACCCGACGCGGGGTGGGTCGACGCCCCGCTCGCGGGCGTGTTGGGTGGCTGTCTGTATCTGCTCGGCGTGCTCGTTTACGGGGCGTACGTCGCTTCGGGCTTCGAGTACGTCCTCGCGACGTGGATGTTCGGCGAGTACATCACTCTCGCGCTCTCCCAGGCGGTGATGCTGTTGCCGGGATTCGTCTTCTTCGGGGTCGTCGTCGGCGGGACAATCGGATGGGTGAAGCTGTTCTGGCGACGGCGGAGGTGAGCACCAGTGGACGCTGGTGATAGCGGCTACTCCCGGAAGCCGAGCAGCCGGAGCCCGTTCAGCGAGACGAGGACGGTCGACCCTTCGTGACCGACGACGGCGATCGGAAGTGGGATTCCCCGCGTGAGGATCGCCACGAGCATGATCGCGATCGCGCCGAAGGCGATCCCGAAGTTCGCGAACAGGGTCCGGCGGGTACGTCGCCCGAGACCGAAGGCGTACGGGATTCCTCCGAGATCGTCGGACATCAACACGACGTCGGCCGTCTCCAGCGCGACGTCGGTGCCGGCTCCGCCCATGCCCACCCCGAGCGTCGCCCTCGCCAGTGCCGGCGCGTCGTTCACTCCGTCTCCGACCATTGCCACCCCGTCGTGTCGTTCCACTAGCTCCTCGACGTGTTCGACTTTCTGCTCGGGCAACAGCTCGGACCGGACCTCGTCGACGCCGACGGCCTCGCCGACGTGTCGGGCCACGCGATCGTTGTCGCCGGTCAGCATGACCACGTGCTCGATGCCGAGCGCCCGGAGTCGCTCGATCGTCTCGGCGGCCGCCGGACGGATCGTGTCGGTGAATGCGAGCCAGCCGAGGACGGACATCCCGTCGTCCGACTCGCGCACGACCAGAACGCTCGTTTTCCCGTCGGCCTGGAGCGACTCCAGCGCGGTTGTCCCCTCCCGGATCCCTTCGATCGGCTCGTTCTCCAGCCTTGCGACCGGTTGCTCGGTCGATCCCGCAAGCGACGCAACGTACCGGGCGTTGCCGATGTGGATCGTCTCCCCGTCGACGCTTGCGCGGACGCCCTTGCCGGGTGTCGCTTTGAATCCCCGAGCGTCGGGTATCTCCAGATCCTGTTCCTCGGCGGCCTCGACGGTCGCCCGGGCGAGGTGGTGTTCCGATCGTCCCTGGACGGCTGCCGCAAACGACAACAGTCGGTCGTCCGTCGCCGGCGACCCGTCGACCGTCGCTCCCGACCGCGCGGTCGCGTCGGTCAGCCGGGTGTTGCCCTCGGTGAGCGTCCCAGTCTTGTCGAACGCCACCGCGTCGATAGTGGCGGCCACCTCGACGTGCTCCCCGCCTTTGAACAGGACACCCCGGCGTGCCCCCGCAGTGATCGCCGACAGGACGGCCGCGGGCGTCGAGATGATCACCGCACACGGGGACGCGGCGACCATCAGCGTCATCGCACGGTAGAAGGTGCTGTCGAACGCGTAGCCCAGCGATAGGGGGATCGCGATCGCGGCCGCGGTGAGCCCGAACACGCCCAGCACGTACGGCTGTTCGAACCGATCGATCAACCGCTGAGTCGGCGCCTTCTCGCTTTGAGCCTCCTCGACCATGTGGATCAGTCGGGCGATAGCCGACTCGTGTGCCTCCCGAGTCACCCGGACCTCGAGGCTCCCGTCGCCGTTTATCGTCCCGCCGTACACCTCCTCGCCGGGCTCTTTCGACACTGGCATCGACTCGCCGGTGAGCGACGACTGGTCGACCGCGCTCTCTCCGGACTCGACGGTGCCGTCCAGCGGGATGCGGTCGCCCGGTCGCACGAGGAACACGTCGCCGACCGACACCTCGTCGATCGGCACCGTCACCTCCTTGCCGTCCCGAAGCAGCGTCGCGGACTCCGGGCGCAGTTCCATGAGCGACTCGATCGCCCGCCGCGAGCGTCCGATCGCGTAGCCCTGCAACACGTTCGAGAGCGAAAACAGGAACAGGAGCATCGCCCCCTCGAAGGGCGCCCCGACGACCAGCGCGCCGAGCGCGGCTATCACCATCAGCAGATCGATGTCGACCGCGCGGTGCCGGAGCGTCTCGATCCCGGCCTTGAGGCCGTACCACCCGCCGAAGACGTACGCCGCCCCGTAGCTCCCCCAGACGACCGCCTGTGCAGCGTCCAGCCAGCTTCCGAGCAGCCCGACCGTCATTCCCAGGAACGTGAGCGCGACGAAAACTGTCTCTCGACGGAGTTTCGATCCGTCTACGACGTCTGTGGGATCTTCACCGGGGGAATCGATCCCGGAAGCGTCCACGTCGCGAACGGTCGCACCGTACTCCTCGGTGAGCCGTTCCAGTTCCTCGGGGGAGATGGCGTCCCCATCGTGCCTGATCCGGACGACGCCGCCGCGAGACGACGCCGAGACGTCGTACACGCCGTCGGCGCTGGCGAGCTTTCGCTCCAGCGCCAGCGCACACGACTCGCAGCTTCGTCCCGAAAGCGGATCGATCCGGATCGTACACGCTTCGAGGGAATCGATAAACTCGTCCGAAAGATCCGCGTCCGACGCGTCCGGGGCCGGCCTGCAGGGAACCGGGGCGTCCTCGGAACTGGGGGGTGACGCCCCTGGCGAATCACTCATTGACGGCTCGAAATTGGGCCGGGGTGGGCTTGAACGCGTCGCCGGATCACTCCCCTCTGCTCACCGCGAATTGCCCCAGTGGACGGCGCCCGGATAGTCCAGGAACAGTCCGTCGACGCCGACGGCGTTCAGCTGTTCGGCCTGGTGCCACGTCTCGACGGTCCAGACGTGGATCGGGAGCCCACGATCGTGTGCCTCCTCGACGAGATCGATTGGGGCGTGGCTGGTCGGATCGAAGTACGGCGTTCCGAGGATCATCCGTACGGGTGCACTCACGGCCGCCGCATCGTAGTCGTCAGTGACCGATAGTCCTTCCCGGATCGACTCCGAGAAGATGTACGCGATCGGTATCTCGGGGTCGATCTCGCGGAGCGCAAACAGTGCGCCCTCCCAGAAGGACGAACACAGAACCTCGTTGTCGTGTTCCGACAGGACGTCGACCACGGTCTCCAGCCACGCCCACTCCTCGCGTTCCCCGGGCGGATCGGCGACTCGCCCGCGTTCGACGCTCCCGGAACCGTTCTTGATGTCCACGTTGACGCCGACGTCGGCTGGAATCGTCGCCATCGCATCTGCGAGCGTCGGCACCGTATTTCCGCTCTGGAGTATCTCCGCCGAAAGAACGTCCGCCGCGGGGGTTTCGTAGATCACTCCACGGGCGTCGGTCAGTCCGCCGAGCTCCTCGTCGTGGAACACGACGATCTCGCCGTCGCTGGTCGGAACGACGTCGAGTTCGATCCAGTCTGCAGGGCGGGAGAGTTCGTCGTTGCCACGCGTTCCGGCTGCCGCCTCGAACGCGTCGATCGTGTTCTCGGGATACGTCCCCGCAAACCCCCGGTGGGCGATGGCGGTCGGCCGGTCGTCAAATTCGTAGTGGTCTGTGGCGGCGGTGACGGCATCGGAGGATCCGTCAGCCTCCTCACCGACCTCGCTTCCGTCTTCGCTCCCGTCGAGACACCCCGCCATCGCGGCGCCGGCACACGAGGCGGCGGCCAGCAATCCACGGCGGCGGAGCATGCCCGGTCCTCCGTCCATAGACTCGAAACGGGTGACTGCCACAAGTAGCCTCCGACCGGCTGCAGTTCTGGATACTCTCTCTCGTCCGGTTCGCCGAGGGGTTCGGGTTCATCACGCTGATCACGCTGTTGCCTACTACATCACCGTCCTCGATCCGTCAGACACCACGATCCTGGGAGTGACGATCGGGGCCCGGCTCATCGTCGGGCTGTAGCACCACCGGATTCACCCGTGATCCGACTCCGCAGAGAGCTTCGTTATCGTCTCGTGTAACCCGACCACGAGCGCCGGGACGACGATCATGAACAGGTGTTCCTCGATCGGGATTCCAAACAGGTCGTAGCCGGTGCGCATCCTGATCTCGAAGACCCCGACCTCGAGCGTATACCAGTCCCAGACGTACGCCACCGGGTACAGCGCCGCGATCGTTCGGGCGGCGCTCCGGAGTGCGTCGGCGTAGTACAACAGCCCGAACGCGATCGCCCCGAAGAACACCTCCGTGGCGAGATACGTGTAGGGACCGAGGGCCGTGATATCGGGGAGCGGTGTACCCGACAGCGGCCGAAACCACACCGACACGATCAACACTGCAAGGAAGACGTACGCCCCACGAACCAGCAGCATCGTCGCGAGCGTCGGTGGGGCCCGCCGTGCGACGAGGACGATCGACCCGAACGCGAGTGCCCCCGCCGGCGCCGAGGGCGGGAACAGTCCCCCGACCGTCCCCCAGAGCACCCCCACGAGTCCGAGAAACAGGAGAGAAAGTGCCAGACTTCTCGCCCGAGTCGGATTCAGCAGCACCGCGACCGTCCGTTTGTCGATCGACCGGTCGTACGCGTAGTCCTGCTCGTCGTCGATGATTTTCACTCCCGCGAGGGTTACGAGGAACACGAGTGCAAACCCCAGCGCCGGTGGCGTCACTGCAGTCGTCTGGACGTAGAACCCGCCCAGGATCGCAAGCGCGATCCCGACCGGATAGCCGAGCGTCGCCGTGACCGGATTGGTGTCGAGCTGTGGGGCGTGCAGATAGCCCAGAAACCAGACGGGGAGCGTGACAAGCGCCGCACCGATCCCGACGACGACACCGAGCAGTGCGGTACAGATCGCGAACCCGGCGGTGGCTGCGACGAGCGCGATTCGACAGCCGCGAACCGTCATCGGGTGATCGTCGTCCTCCCCGCGTCGGTAGAAGTCGACGTAGCCGTCCTTTACGTGGGCGGTGTACACCGCGAAAAACATCGCCGCCATGTGCACGGTGCCGATCCCGACCGAGAACTCGCCGGCCACGACGGCGCCGAACCACGAGGCGGCAAGCGGCGGCAGCATAAAAACGGGGTGGACCTGCGAGAGTAGCGCCCGCAGATCCGCCCGAATTCCCCTCCCGTGGCGGGCGATTGTCATGGATTGACAAAGGGCTGAATACGATTAACGCTGTTGGCACAGCGACAGGTTCGGCCGACTGTTCCCGAGCCGGCCTCCGGGGCTGGGAGCCCTTATTGCCGTCGCTACAGGAGCCGCAGGACTCGGTCGGTGAACTCCTCGTCGACCAGCTCCCGGAGGTGATCCGGCTGTGTCTCCCCGTCTGCGTTGACCAGATACGCGCGTCCCCGATCGTCGCCGTACACGCCCTGGAAGTCGTAGACGAACCCGTACACCGTCTCCTCGTCGGGGACGTCGTCGCTTTCGAGCAGGAACTGCACCTGCCTGTCGACGTTGTACTCGACGAGTTGATCGACGAGACTCGCCTCCCTGTCCGGATCGACGCGGTCGTCGGCGAGGCCGTCCTCGATGACCGGGACGAGGAGGTCGATCCACTTCGCGATCCCGGCTGCATCCCCGTCACTACCGTCGTCCGTGCGTCGAACCGCATCCAGGGCCGCAGTCACAGCCCCACAGCCGGTGTGTCCCACGACCAGAATCACTCCCGTGTCTGTGTGTGTCACCGGATACAGGACGCTGCCGTCGACGACGATGTCGCCGTCGTATCGGTCCCAAACCTGGTTACCGATCGTGCTCGGTGTAAACAGGAATCCGGGTTCGGTGACGTCCCACATCCCTTCCTGGGACACACGAGAGTCGGAACAACAGACGGAGACGGCCGCGGGCTCCTGTCCGGCTTCCACCGCCGAGAAGTGTCCGTCCGGGAGCGAGTCGACGTGGCGGGCGTTGCGCTCCAGCAGTTCCGCCAGCGTGGTTTCGGGCATGCGTGATGGTGGGGCCCCGGTTCCCTTTTACTCCTCTGGTCCCGGTGGACAACTCGTCTGCGTTACCGCAAACCGAGGCACCAACCTTGATTGTTCCTGACGCACGACTGCGGGTATGTCAGTTCTCGCTACCGCGATGGTGTTCTTGCACAACCTGTTTGCGATGCTCTGGGTCGGAACCGTCCTCTTTTTCTCCTACGCTGTGCTTTCGTCGGGTCGCGGCGGGGCTCTCGGCCGTGAACCGCTGGAGGATCTCCTCGGCGGGTTGACGACAGTGACGCGGGTGAGCGCGCTGGTGCTGTTGCTCTCGGGGATCCTCATGGGTCTGAATCTGTACACAGTCGACCGGTTACTCGGAACGACGGACGGGTGGCTGGTGATCGGGAAAGTCGTCCTGTGGGTCGCGCTCGCGGGAGCGGTCGAGGCCGGGGCCGGGAAACTCGAAAGTGAACTCGACGGAGGACAGGTGAGCGATTCGGTGGAAGCCACGGCGACCCTGTTTTACGTCGCCTCGGCGATCGCAGTCCTGTCGGCGCTTTTCGTCGCGCTGCTCGCGACCGGCGTCCCCCTGCAATGACTGGTAATTTCAGACTTCCGGCATCCGGAGCGTCAGCAGGATGACGACCACCATGATGGCACCGAGGAGGAGATACCCCTCGTCGAAGTAGCCGCGATCCGCGATCGCGCCGAACACGACCGGTCCTGCCGCCCCGAGTGTCGCTGCAGTCGTGCGGACAATCCCCAGTCCGGTCCCGCGCATGTCGTCGGCGAACAGCTCACTGAGATACGACTGCGTGATCGCGCCGGTCCCGAGCATGGTGCTGACGAGGGCGGTGATGCCGACGAGGGGCCAGAAGCCGTCGACGGCCGGCAGGAGGAACAGCCCGAACACCGGGCCGACGAGCGCGACTGCGAGGGAGGTCCGCATGCCGACCCGGTCGTACGCCGAGCCAGCAAGCGGCTTGACCACGACGCCGAACGCGAAAAACAGTCCGAAGAGCCCGCCCGCAAGCGAGGGGGACAGCCCCTTCTGTTCTGCGAGATACGTCGGGTAAAACGCCGAGAACGTCTGCCAGATGAAGATGAACAGGAACAGCACGACCGTCATGAAGATCAACGCCGGATCGTTCAACTCTCCGAGGACGTATCGCGCTCGCTCCCTCGAGAGGCCCTCGCCGTCTGATTCCTGTGGGGTGGGATTCGGCAGCGTGATCCAGAGCACGAGGGCCGAAAGGAGGAGAAACGGGATCACGAAGGCGAATCCGACCTGCCAGGCGAGCGCGGCCGCCAGAACCCCTGCAAGCGGAGGCAGAACCGTCTGTCCGAGGTCTCCCGTTGCCATCGTGACACCGAGCGCGCTGCCGAGCCGGTCCGGATAGATCTCCGTGAGGATGGTGATCCGGGCGATCGGATACAGCGACAGTCCCAGTCCGACGAGTCCGGTCGCAGCAAAGAGCACGCTCGCGGTCGGTGCGAACACGACGGCTACCAGCGCGCCCGAAACGACGAGCGTGCTCGAGACCATTACGGAGCGCTCACTGAACCGGTCTGCGAGCATTCCGCTCGGGAGCTGTCCGATCGCAGAGCCCAGCCAGATGACGGTGACGAGCAGGCCCGCAGTCGCGAGATCCAGATCGAAGCTTCGCCGGAGCGACGGGAGCAACACCGGATAGATCATCCGCGTGCCGATCAACAGCCCCCACCCGACTGCGATCGGGACGAGCAGCTTTCCCTTGCCTCTCCCTAGCAGCGCGCTTGCTTCCCGTTTGATGGATGCGACGATCTCCATTCAGAACGTTCCGTATCGTGGTTTCGAGAGGGCCGGGATACTGTTTTTGCAACCGTACGGCGTTACCGATTTTTCGACCGTCTCCGTCCTGCTGACGAGGTCTCCACGAAAACCTTTTGCTCGTTGTGGCCGACGGTATACAGAATGGTCTCCCTCGACGTCGGAACGAACGGGACGGAACGCCCGAGACTGTACGAGTGTTCGGAGTGTACCGCGACACTGATCGCTTCCCGGGATCCCGACGGTGTGGTCTGTTGTGGGGAGCCGATGACGCGGGTCGACCGCGTCTCCACCCCGCTTCAGGATCCGGATCTCGAAGCCGTTCTCGAGGAGGTCCTCGGCCTCTCGCGGAACACCATCGTCGTCTGCATTTACGTCATGGAGCGCGGCCCGACGACGGTTCCGGAGATCGCCGAAGACGTGGGGTTAAGCGAGAGCGCGGTGTCGACGAAGCTCACGCACCTCGTCGAGGCGGGGATCCTCGAGCGGTCACAGCGCAACCTCACGAACGGCGGTTCGGTGAACGTTTACACGGCGGTGTCTGCAGAAACCCAGCGTCGGATCTACCGGCGGGGGCTGTACCAGTGGTTCCGGGAGGCGATCGAACTGATCGACGAGTTCGACCTCGAGGAACTCAAAGAACGGTATCGGAAAGAGGAGTCCGAGACGGAGACGGATACGGAAACGGAGCTGTCGTCGGTCTACTGGGACTCCGACTCGAGTGTGTCGTCTTCGGATTGAATCAGCTCTGCGATTCCGAGTGACGCAAACAGCGGTCCGTTCGACGAAACGACGGGTGTTTCGAGCCGGTTCCTGTTTCAATTATTTGAAAACTACTAAATTATTTGAGTTAGCGGGCTGTAGACAGCTACAGATGGTCGAATCGAATCCGGGCTCGTGGACGGAGAGTACGAGCGGTCGCGAGCGCGTCCGGCACGTCGTGGAACTGCTGGACAAACCAACGCCGGTGCAGGAGATCGCCGACCAGGCAGATGTCTCTCGCGCGACAGCCGACGATGAACTTCAGCGACTGGAGAGTGACGACTGGGTCACTGAGACGACTGTCGACGGGACGAAGGCGTACGACCTGAATCCGGTGCGGATGCTCTTCGACGAGGTAACGGACCTGATCGAGACCCACTCGCGTGACAAGCTGGAGAGCCGACTTACGGAGCTAAAAGAGGAACAAGAAGAGTTGGTGTCGGAGCACGACGTCAGTTCACTTGGCGAGTTCCGGCAGCAACTCGCCGCCGATGAGTTCTCGGCAGCGGAACTCCGTGAGCGTCGCAATGTGATCGCCACGTGGGAAACGATCAACACGGAACTCGGGCTCGTGAGGCACGCCCTCCAACTGTATGACGACGTTATCGAACTCTCGTCAACGCGGACGGACTCTCCCTCGACACTCGCCTGATGGTCATTTTCCTCGCTAACCGGGCGAACCTGCAGAGCAAGCGGCTCCACGACCGTATCCAGAACCGCCTCAGCGGAGCGTTCGAGAGCGTTCATCGACGACGTGCTGAACCGCGTGAAGCAGGCCCGTACCGGGTCGTCGCTGAGGTAGACCCACGCCAATTCCTCGGTGATGACGACTACCCGGTGACGGCCGCGCGGGTTGAGATAGGGTTTCAACTGCAGACTGGGGAGCCACACGAGTACTATTGGTTCAACTGGATCGAGCCAGATCGAAGTCTGCTATTGGACTGTCATCAGGACGACACGCACGACGACCTTGGGCCAGTTCATCTGCAGGTGAACGACGGCGCGACACCCGTCGCCCACGAACCAGCGCAGTTCATCGACTCACATCCGCTGGATGTCGTCGAGCGCAGACTCAGCTCGCTTCGAGACGCGATCCTCGCGGTCGAGTGGGAGCAGGGACGGCCCGTCGGACTTGATTAGGCCCATATTTTACTGCATTCTGGGCGACACCAGAAGTCAGGTCGTCGCTCGTGGCCGGTGAGTTGGTTCCGAGAAACTCTGGCAAATCACCTGCGCTCCACCGCAGGCATTTGAACCGTGAGTATGATGCCGCCTCCCGGATTTGAACCTCGCCGAGACGGTCCTGCTCGGCCTGTGGCCTGCGCGGGCTGCGCCTCGTCTGGTTCAAATCGCGGTCGGCGTCAGTTTCTACACCCGCTCGCTACGCTCGCGGGTTTGAAACATGCCGCCTCCCGGATTTGAACCGGGGACAGCTCGATCTTCAGTCGAGTGCTCTCCCAGTCTGAGCTAAGGCGGCGTGCATCCTACCCAAGGCCGATTCGGGACAAAAGGATTTCGAAAGCCGGCAACCAGATCCGGCCGACGACTCACTCCGACACCGCGTGCCAGATCCCCAGCGAAATGAAATACACCGCCACGAACGCCCCGAAACCCACCAAGAATCCAGAAAACGCCGGATCTCCGGGAGTGACGGTTCCAGTTTCGATCACGATCGCCACGGCGACGACGAACACGAGCACCGAGAAGAGCCCCGAAACGGTGTACACGCCAGCGTCTGTTCGGAGCCACTCCAGCATGGCTTGCTCGACGGGACTCCGAAGGAAAACGATGTCGCCGACGTCGGTCTTTTATAAGCGGGCCGGGAGGGATTTGAACCGAAACCGGACGTGCTCGCTCACTCCGTTCGCTGCGCGCGACTGGGAGGATTCAAATCCCTCCGTAGCCGCTTCGCTCCTCCCTTCGGTCGTCGCAGAAGCGGGCCGGGAGGGATTTGAACCCCCGACCGACGGATTAAGAGTCCGTCGCTCTCCCTAACTGAGCTACCGGCCCTCGAATCCGGATAACACAGGGGGCGGTAAAGGGATTTCCATTCCCGACCGACTGCGAACGAGTGGCGTTAAGTGTCGTGCCGGAGAAAGAGGATCGTAATGAGCGCTGCCGGAATCGGCTCCTCGCGGTCGACGTACGCCATTTTGGGCTGCGGGAGCGTCGGACACGCAGTCGCCGAATCACTTGTGGAGGACGGCGAGGACGTCCTCCTGCTCGACTGGGACGAATCCCGGGTCGAAGCGCTTCGCGATCAGGACCTCAACGCGCGAGTACAGGACATAAGCGACCCCGAAGTCGCGGAGGTCGTCTCCGATCGCGACATCGTGCTCGTGCTCGCCTCCGACGTCGAGGTGAACAAGGCGGCCGTCTCGGCGATCCGCAATCGGGGTGGCGACCAGTATCTCGTCGTCCGCGCCTCGGATCCGATCAGCGAGGACGAACTCCACGAACTCGGTGCCGACGTCGTCATCAACCCCTCGACGGTGATCGCCGACTCCGCGCTTCGGAGCCTCGAAACCGGGGAACTCGAGTACAAAGCCCGCCAGCTCGCGGAGATCTTCACCGAGTCGGCCGGTCGGATGGCGATCCTCATCCAGGACACGCCGGATCCGGACGCGATCGCCTCCGGGACGGCGCTGCGGGCGATCGCCGAGGCCTACGACGTGGAGGCCGACATCGTCTACGACGGCGAGATCGGGCACCAGGAGAACCGGGCGTTCGTCAACCTGCTTGGGATCGAGCTGCTCTCGCGCGAGGAGGCTGGCCCGATCGACGAGTACGACACCGTCGCGCTGGTCGACTACGCGAGCGCCGAACGGGACGCCGCCGGCGCTCCGGAGTTCCCGGCGGTTGACGTCTATCTCGATCACGTCGAGCCGGAAGAGGAACTCGACGCCAGGTTCGCGGACGTCCGAACGAACGTCTCCTCGACGTCGACGGTGTTGACG
Source organism: Halalkaliarchaeum sp. AArc-GB (assembly GCF_031432225.1). NCBI lineage: Archaea > Methanobacteriati > Methanobacteriota > Halobacteria > Halobacteriales > Haloferacaceae > Halalkaliarchaeum > Halalkaliarchaeum sp. AArc-GB. Next base: position 80,165 of record NZ_JAVKGM010000007.1, read on the forward strand.
AAGTATCTCCAGGAGTTCAACCTCTCCCCCTCGGAGACGGTCGCGACCGCGCTTTTGTACGGCATCCGCGCGGAGACGCTCGACTTCAAGCGCGACACTACGCCCGCAGATCTCACCGCGGCGGCGTATCTCCACCCGTTTGCCAACCACGACACCCTCGAACAGGTGGAGTCGCCGTCGATGAGCCCGGAGACGCTGGACGTGCTCGCGGAGGCGATCCAGAACCGCCAGGTCCAGGGATCACACCTGTTCTCCTCGGCGGGCTTCATCCGGGATCGGGAGGCGCTCACCCAGGCGGCGCAACATCTCCTGAACCTTGAGGGGATCACGACGACGGCCGTACTCGGAATTGCCGACGAACGGATCTACCTCGCGGCGCGCTCGAAGGACATCCGGATCAACATCGGCCGGGTCCTCGAGGACGCGTTCTCGGAGATGGGCGAGGCCGCCGGCCACTCCACGCAGGGCAACGTGGAGATCCCGCTGGGCATCTTCCAGGGGATCGAATCCAGCGGGGAGAACCGCGACACCCTGTTGCAACTCACCGAGGAGGCGGTCCGGCGCCGGCTGTTCGACGCGATGGGCGTGGAAGGAACGGGCGAAGGCGGGAACGGTTCCTGAACGGCAGCGGTTCTCCGCCGGGCGAGAGCAGGCGATCAGGCGACGACTTCCTCGTCCTCGGAGGAGTCGTCGTCGGTTTTCATCCGCTCGACGACGTCGTTTACGAGCACGACGTCCCCGACCGACCGAACCCACCGGTACGGGACCAACACGCCCTTTCCGGGGTCGACCTGCGTCGAGAACAGCTCCCTGTTTATCTCCCCGACGGCGAGTCCGGTCACGACTTCCTGGTCCAGGTTGAGCCTGACGTCCTCGATTTCGCCGACGAACACGCCGTTGTTCGAGTACACCTCGCGGCCCACGAGTGTGGTGATCTCCTGTGAATCGCCGTTCATGCTCCGAACGTGGTGTGCCCGGCTAATAAGCGTTCGTTGTCGGCAGACGCCCGTCGGACGCGCGGACAGTCTACTGGGGGTCCGGCGCCACCACCTCGACGGCGTGGCGACTCTCCCGCGGCAGCAGCGACTCGAGCTGCTTGTGACAGGAGGTCCCGCTGTCGACGACTGTCCGTCTCCGCGTGTCGGCTGCCGTGAACTGGTCTTTCAGCGTCTCGCCGACGTCCATACTCAGCTCGTAATACTCCGTCTTGTAGCCGAACGAACCGGCCATCCCGCAGCACTCGACGTCCGACGTGACGACGTCGTAGCCGAGCTCCTCGAGCAGCGCCACCGTGAACTCCGCTTTCCGGATCGTCCTCTGCTGGCAGTTGGGATGATACGCCACCTCTCGGGACCGATCGTCGGCGGGCGATCGCAGCACCTCGAGACCCGGCCCGCCGTCTTCGGACGCCAGTTCGAGGAGGTACTCCATCACGTCGTAGCTGTTTTCGGAAAGCCGTCGAAACGACTGTTCGGGGAGCAGCTTCCCGTACTCACTCTTGAACATTGCCAGATCGCTCGGCTCGATCACGACGACGTCGCGGTCGGCGTCGAGATGCAACGCTAGCCCGGAGTAGACGTCCTCGGCGTGCTCGCGGGCGGTCGCGATCATCCCCTGCGAGAGGGGCGCCCGCCCCGTCGACCGGACGTCGGGGATCACGACCTCTGCGCCAAGCGCCTCCAGCGCCCGCACTGCGGCTTTCCCCCGCTCGACCTGCATCGTGTTCGTGTACAGGTCCGGATACAGCACGACCTGCGTTCTCGGCGCCGACACCTTCGGCCCCCGGTCGTCGTACCACTTCTTGAGGGTCATCCGCTGGAAGGTGGGCAACTCACGCCGCCGGTCGACACCGAAGACGCGCTCCATGACCCGACGACTGACCGACAGGTCGGCCAGCCAGTTCGAGACTGGCGCCAGCGCGCTCCCGAGCCCCGCGAACGTCTCGAAGTTGCCGAACAGACGCTTCTGGACGTCCATCCCGCCCGGTTCCTCGTCCGGGACCAGCCCCTCGACCAGCCAGTCGGCGTTGCTGTCGGCCTGGCGGTTGATCCGGTCGCGAACGACGGTGTTGATCCACGGGATGTCGATCTTCACCGGACAGGCGTTCACACACCGGCTACAGCTCGTACAGAGGTCGTTGAACTCGCTGGCGACGTCCAGGCCTTCGATCCCGGCTTCCCAGCCGGTCGCGATGCCGCCGGAGTACGTCTCCCCGCCGAAGACGTGGCCCCCGACGCTCTGGAAGTTCCCACAGGAGTTCGAACACGCCGAACACCGGATACAGTACAGCGTCTCCTTGAGATCCTCGTCCTGGCGCATCGCGAGCCGGCCGTTGTCGATCAACACCAGGTGGAACTCGCGGTCGGGGTTGTCGCCGGCGCCGATCCCCTCGTGATCGCCAGCGAGCGCGGCCCCACCGTCCTCGAAGTCCGGCACCGGTGAGGTACCCGGCGGCGTCAAAAGCGAAATGTAGGAGGTGATGTCCTGTCCGGTTCCCGACCGACCGATGAGCTCGACGAACGGCGAGAGATCCTCGACCCGCGGGATCACCTTCTCTACGCCCGCGACCGCGATGTGGGTGTCCGGGACGACGGCCGATTTCCGGGCGTTGCCCTCGCTTGTCACCAGTGCGATCGTCCCCGAATCGGCAGTGATGAAGTTCGCACCCGTCATCCCGACGTCGGCCCCCTCGATCAACTCGCCCAGCCGATCGCGGGCGAACTTCGTGAGTTCCTCGGCGGTCTCCAGCTCCTCGTCGGGATCGAACACCTCGTTGAACAGCTCGGCGATCTCCGCTCTGGATTTGTGGATCGCGGGCGCGACGATGTGGGACGGCGCCTCGTCGGCCACCTGCAGCACCCACTCCCCGAGGTCGGTTTCGACGACTTCGACGCCGTCGGCTTCCAGCGCCTCGTTCACCTCGATCTCCTCGGTTGTCATCGACTTCGACTTCACCAGCCGCTCGGCGTCCTTCTCGGCGACGACCTCCCGGATGTAGCGGTTCGCGTCCGCGGCGTCGTCGGCGAGATACACCGTGCCGCCGTTCTCCTCGACAGTTTCTTCGAGCAGGTCGAGGAGTTCGGGCAGTCGCTCGATCGCGTCCTCCTTGATCTCGCGGGCCTCCGATTTGAGCTCTTCGTAGGCTGCGAGGTCGGCGACCGAGTCGTACCGCCCCTGGTTGAATCCACGGGTGTTCTCCGCGACGGCGGCGCCCTCCGACTCCATGATCTCGCGGATCCGGGCGGCCTTCCTCGCCCGTTTGGATCCTCGGTTCCCCTCCTGGTCCCCGGGCCGAACCTCGCTACTCATCGATGCCCCCCGCTTCCGGTCCGGAATCATCGGGTTCCGTCCCCTCATCGGCGACGAGTACCACGTGTACTTCCTCGGGACCGTGTGCCCCACGTACGAGCCCGCCCATGTCGGCGGTCGCGCTCGGCCCAGTTGCGATGATCTCCGAGGACCGCTTCTCCCTGAGTCTGGGGCCGAGCCATTCGAACGCCTCCCGCATCTCTCCGACGACGTCGGATTCGTGCAACACGGCGACGTGGAGCTCCGGGAACACGCTTGCGATCTCGCTTCCGAACGGATCGATCTCGAGAACGACGCTCCCGTACTCGGCGATCCCGAGCGCTGCCGGGGTTACTCCAGTGCGTGCGGCCCGGACGTCCTCGATGGTCGGCTCCATCTCGACGATGTCGGGAAGCGACCCGCTGTCGGTGCCGACTGGAACGCCTACCGCTGGCGTTCGAACTACCCTGTCGAGGGTTCCCGCGAGCTCTCCCCGTTCGATCCGCGAGACGGCCACGTCGATCTCGTCGAGCTTCGACGCGAACGTCTCGACCGTGTTCGTTACCATGTCGACACCTTCGCTCGAACTCGCAATAAATGCGAGGTGGAATCTCCCCTACAATCGGCCGGAAAACGAGTCCGGCCGCGACAGTCAGAATTTGCTGAAATCGTTCGCGAGAGGCACGTTTTCGCGTGAAGAACGAATCAATCGTTCGAACTGGCCGTTCGCACTACGGGGTCGGGAGGCAGCCCACGGAGCGTACTATCCGGCTGTCTTTTCGACATCTGTATTGATGTAGATAAATTATAATAACTATTATTCGTGTGGGTTGGGGGTAAATATATAATTAAATAGTGACAATTAGGGAAGTCTTTATGTCACGAGGTTTTGTCAGATCTCACGAGGTATGTGGCAGGCAAACACACGTAATGGACTCGTACTGATCGGGCTATCCGTGGGGGAGAACCATGGTTAGCGCAGTCGAACTACTCCTCGCGGCGTCGCCGTTACTGATCGCCGGGATACTGCTGGTCGGCTTCCTGTGGCCGGCGACCCGCGCGATGCCGATCGCGTGGATCGCGGCGTTGCTCGTCGGCTACTTCGTGTGGGAAAACTCCGCCCTGTGGCTTGCAGGAGCGTCGATAACCGGAATCATAACGGCGTTGACCATCCTCTGGATCGTCTTCGGCGCGCTGGTGTTGCTGTACACGCTGATGCAGGCGGGGGCGATCGACGTGATCAACCAGGGGTTCGCCGCGATATCGGACGACCGACGCGTCCAGATCATCCTGCTGGCGTTCTTCCTCGCGACGTTCATCGAGGGGGCGGCAGGCTTCGGGACGCCCGCGGCGGTCGTGGCACCGCTGCTGCTCGCGCTGGGCTTCCCGGCGCTCGCGGCGGTGGTCGCGGCACTGATCGGTCACATCATCGCGGTCACCTACGGCGCGGTCGGGACGCCGATCGTCATCGGTATACGGGACCCGCTCGACGGGCCGCCGTACATCGATCGCATCATGGAGGGGGCCCCGTATGCGGGCCTCGACGAGGCGGTGGCAGTCACGCAGTTCTCGAACGACGTCGCGGCCTGGGCGGCGACCTACCACGCCCTTGTCGGGTTCGTGATGCCACTGTTCGCCGTCGGGATGATCGTGTACTTCTTCGGCGATCCGGACGACCGGTCGCTTGAACCGGTAAAAGAAGTCGTTCCCCTGGCACTGTTCGCCGGGATCATCTTCGCGATTCCCTACTGGATCTCGGCGTGGTTCATCACTGCAGAATTCCCAGCACTCATCGGCTCCATGGTCGGTGGCGGGATCACGGTGGCCCTGCTGCGGAGAGGATACCTCCTCCCCGACGACGAGTGGGACTTCCCGCCGAGGGAAGAGTGGCCCAGCCACTGGGTCGGGACGATCGAACCCGGTGCGGAGGGCGTCCGGTCGAACGCGGACACCGGGGAGATGGGACTGCTCAAAGCCTGGTCTCCGTACATCATCCTGGTCCTTCTCCTCGTAGTGACGCGTGTCTCCGATCCGATCAGCGGCTTCATCAACGACGCTGACCTGGGCGTCACGATCGGCGACGTCACGATCGGAATGGTACTGGTGTGGGAGAACATCCTCGGTACCGGTCTCTCCGACAGTATTGCCTGGGTTAACGTCCCCGGATTCTGGCTCATCCTGTCGGCGATCATCGCGATCCCGCTGTTCGGCATGAACGGCCAGCAGGTAAAAGACGCCTGGGGCGAGGCGGCCGAAAAGATCGTTTCGCCGTTCATCGCGCTGGTGTTCGTCATCGCGATGGTAGAGGTCATGCTCTCCTCGGGGCTGCCGGCAGTCGATCCGGAGACGTTCGCCGGGACTGCCGCGTACGATCAGAGCATGATTGAGGTGCTCGCGGTCGCGACCGCCGGCACGCTCGGGAGCGCCTACCCGTTCGTCGCGTCGCTCATCGGCGCGCTCGGGGCGGCCATGGCCGGATCGAACACCGTCTCGAACATCACGTTCGGCGGCTTCCAGTTCACGGCCGCACAGGAACTGGGCATCTCGACGCAGATCATCGTCGGCGCGCAGGCGGTCGGGGGCGCGATCGGGAACCTCGTGGCGATCCACAACGTGGTCGCCGCGCTGGCGACCGTCGGCCTCGTCGGGCAGGAGGGTCGCGTGATGCGGCTCAACCTGATCCCGCTGTTCTACTACGCGCTGATGGTGGGCATCCTGACGATGCTGTTCAGCTACATCCTGTTCCCCGGCCTGTTCTGAGGCCGACACAGGATCTTTCCGGTTCGCGGCTCGGGGCTCGGGACTCGCGGCTCGGGGCTCGGGGCTCGCGGTTCCACCGACGGAATTTGATCGGATTTTTGAACGATCGTACGGAAAAAGCGACGGCAAACTGCTTGTCGCTACTCCAGGGCGTCGGCGACCATCTGCACCGGATGGGGCGGCTTCTCGCCGAGCCCGTCGCCGATCTGCTTTTTACAGGATGCGCCGGTGGCGACCACCGTGTCGCCGGGGCTGTCGTCGATCTGCCCGCGCAGGATCTCGAACACCGACTGACTCAGCGAGTAGTGTTCCGCCTCGTAGCCGAACGAGCCGGCCATCCCACAGCAGGTACTGTCGAGGTAATCGACGTCGTAGCCGGCCTGTGCCATCACGGTCGCGGCGTGGTGACCCTTTTTGGTCGCCTTGTGCAGACAGTTGCCGTGGTAGGTGAGCGACTCGTCGACCGCGCCGAACGTCAGGTTCTCGACGAGCCCGAACGTGTCCAGATACTCGAGGGTCGAGTAACTGTTCTGGGAGACGGCGTCGACGCTCTCCCCCGATATCAGGTCCGGATAGTCCGACTGGAACATCACGGACGCCGATGGTTCGACGGTCACGACGTCCCAGCCCTCGCTGATCTTCGGCGCCAGCCGGGCGACGTTCTCGCGGGCCGTCTCGCGGGCGACGTCGATCAGCGCCTTCGAGTACGCCGGCCGACCGGTGTCGGTCACCCCCTCCGGCAACTGGACGCGACAGCCCGCCGCCTCGAGCACGCGGATCGCCGCCTTCCCGCGTTCGACGTACATGTAGTTCGTGTACGGATCCACCACGAACAGCACCCGGCGATCGGCGTCCGACTCCGGAACCGCTGGGCCGCCGCGGTCCTCGAACCAGTCGACGACGGTGTTGCGTTTGAACTCCGGTAACGCCCGCTCTCGGGCGATGCCGATCGTCTTTTCCATCACCGTTCCGACGCCGGGCAGCCGCATCGCGACGTTCGAAAGGGGGGCAAAGGCGCTGCCGACCTTCAACATTGTCCCGGCGTTGCCGAACAGCTTGTCGCGGAGGCTGGCGCCGCCGTGTTTTCGCTTGTAGTGGTACTCCACTTCCGCCTTCAGCTTCGCCATGTCGACGCCGCTGGGGCAGTCGTTCATACAGCCTTTGCAGCTCACACACAGGTCCAGCACCTCGTGGACGAACTCGTCGCTGAACAGCACGTCGTCCTCGAGGTTGCCGTTCATCGCGTTCCGGAGCATGTTCGCCCGCCCCCGGGTCGAGAGGATCTCCTCTTCGGCCGCCCGGTAGGTGGGACACATCATGCCGCCGGTGTGTTTCTGGTCGCCACGGCAGCCGGCACAGCCGTGACACAGTTCCACCATTCCCTGGAATCCGTTGTCGTTCTCCCAGTTCAGCGTCGGCTCGAACGGGAAGTCGAACTCGTAGTCCGGACCGAACCGGAGGTTCTCGGTGAGTTTGACGTCGCCACACACCATCCCCGGATTCAGTATCCAGTCGGGATCGACTGCGGTCTTCAACTCCCGCATGGCCTGCCAGAGCTGTTCGCCGTACAGCTTCCGGTTCCACTGGGTCCGGGCGCGTCCGTCGCCGTGTTCGCCCGATATCGAACCGTTGTACTCCACGACGAGGTCGGTGATCCCCTCGGCGATCGATTCGATGTCCTCGGTCCCCTCGACGGTTTTCGTGTTGATGAGGGGGCGGATGTGAAGCACGCCGGGGCCGGCGTGGGCGTAGTAGGACGCGAACGTGTCGTGGTCCTCCATGATCTCCCGGACGTCGGCGACGTACTCCGGAAGGTTCTCCGGCGGTACCCCGGTGTCTTCGTTGAACGCGATGTGTTTCTCGTCGCCCGTCCGGGACAGCAGGATCGGCAGGCCGGCCTTCCGCATCGTCCAGAACTCCTTTTGGGTCTTCGCGTCGTGGGCCTCCAGCGCCCGTTTCGCGTACACCCTGTCGCTGGTGACGTTCCCGGCGTCGCCGTCGGGCTCGACCGTCGGCGTCGCGTCCGGAAGTCGATCCGCGAGCAGGTTTGCGACCTTTCGTTTCCCGTCGGCGTCGCTGTCGGCGTAAAACTCCACCAGCAGCGTCGAATCGGTGCCCTCCGGGAGAATGTCGACGACGTCGGCGAACTCGGGAGTCTCCCGCGCTAGATCCAGGAGGACGTCGTCCATCACTTCGACCGCGGCGGGATCGTGCTCGAGGATCGGCGCGACGTCGTTCATCGCGTCCATCACGTCGTCGTACGTCAGCATGACGACCGACTTCGTCTCGGGGATCGGCTCCAGCGACACCGTCGCCTCCGTGACGACTGCGAGCGTTCCCTCGCTGCCGGCCAGCAGGCGGGCCAGGTTCACGGTCCCGGGTTCGCTATCCGGATCGAGCCCCGAGTTGTCCGGGAGCCGGCGCTTCCCCTCGGCCTCGTCGACCAGCATGTCGAAGTTGTACCCGGAGACGTTGCGCTTCAGCGTGGGGTATCGATCTTTCACCTCCTCGGCGTGCTCCTCGAGGATCAAGCTGGCGACCGCGTAGAGTCGTTCCTCGAGATTGCCCTCCCGGTCGCCCCGCGCTTCGAGTTCCTCGACGGTCACTTCTCCGAGGGTCGTGACCGTCCCGTCCGCGAGAACGACCTCGGCCTCCTCGAGGTAGTAGTCGGCCTTCCCGTACTTCAGGGAGTGTGCGCCCGTGGTGTTGTTGCCGATTGCGCCGCCGAGGACGCTTTTGTCCCCCCAGGCGGGGTCCGGCGCGTATTTCAACCCGTGCTCCGCGAGGGGGTCGTTCAACTGTGCGAGGGTGATCCCCGGCTCCGCGGTCGCGAGTCGCCCGTCCGGATCGATCGACACCACGTCGTTCATGTACCGGGAGAAGTCCAGCACGACGGCCTCGTTGACCGTCTGTCCCGCGAGGCTCGTCCCGCCCCCCCGGGGCAGAACCGGGATCTCCCGTTTCGCGCAGTACTCGACGACGGCACTCACGTCGTCAGTGTGTTGTGGGAAGACGACGCCGATCGGCATGGCCTCGTACATACTCGCGTCGGTCGCGAACATCTCCCGGGTGAACTCGTCGAAACGGACGTCGCCGTCGACCAGCGGCCGAAGCTCTTCGACGAGATCCGGCCGATGTATCGGACCGCCCCGATAGTCGTAGTTCGCACGGCGCTCTTGTGATGGATCCGCACCGCGTGTGATCGCCGGAGGTTCCGTCGGCTTGCCTGCCATGGTAATGGTCCTCAAAGAGATATTGTAGAGGAGACCCTTCAACCGGTCGGTCGGTTACTGGGGCGTCCGAACGTCGCCTGCCGCGTCCGTCTGGATCAAGGCGACTCCGAGCAGCACCAGCGCCCCACCGACGGCGACGGCTGGCGTGACGACCTCGCCCAGCAGGGCGACGCCGAGGAGCACAGTCACGAGCGGTTCTGCGGTCCCGAGGATGCTCGCCTGACTGGCTTCGATGTGCTCGAGGCCGGTTACGTACAGGAAGATCGGGAGGGCGGTCCCGATCACCGCGATCCCGAGGATGATCCCCCACTGCTGGCCACCTGCCGGGACGAACAGCCGTCCCGAAACGAAGCCGAATCCGACGAACGAGATCGAGGTGGCGATCAACACGACCCCTGCGAGGAGATCGGGAGCGATCGACCCGAGCGCCGCGCGGCTCCCCGCGATGTAGAGTGCGTATCCCAGCGCGGCAAGCAGTATCAGCGCGATCCCGAACGGGTCGATCGCGGCGGTGTCACCGCCGACGATCAGGGCGACCCCGAACACGGCAACCACCAGCGCGACCAGCTTCAGCCGGGTGAGCTGTTCGTTCAAAACGCTCACCGAGATGGCGTACACGTACGCCGGATACGTGTAGAACGCGATCGCCGCGACCCCCGCCGGAATGTACAACAGTGCCCAGAAGAACAGTGCCGAAAAGGAGGCGTACAGCAGTCCCAGCGCGAACGCGACCTTCAACTGTCCCGCCGGGAGGCGACGAGCCCGGCCGAGAACTGCCAACCCGACCCAAAGCAGGCCAGCACCGATAGTGAACCGGAAGGCGAGAAGCGTCGTCGTGTTGAGGCCTGCCGCTTCCGCGAACTTGCCGAAGATGGCGAGCGTCCCGAACCCCGCAGAGGCAACGAGTACCAGCAGGACACCGAACGTGTGTCGCTTCACTGTGTCCGGGTTCGCCACCGAACACCGTAAACCGAACGTTTGCGGTGTCGCGAACCGGTTCCTCGTAATGATTATTTTCGGCCGTAACCGGACGATCGGCCCACGGGGTGGCCCACTGACCGGTAAATCACTACACTAATTATCATCAGTCACCGGGGATCGGTTCCCCGGACGTGCCGGTCGTTCGTGCCCGGGATGCCATCACCGTGAACCCGCCGGTGGCAAAGACGATGAACCCTGCCGCGAGCAGGAACCCGGCCTCGGTGGAGACGAAGTCCATCGTCGTCCCGACTAGCACTGGGCCGGTAACCTGGCCGATCTTCCAGGAGAGCGACCGCAAGGACATGCTGGAGGCTACCGAGTCGTACGCCTCCCCCTCCTCGACGAACAGCGCCATGCTCGCGGGCAGCCGGATGCTGTCGGCGAGCCCGAGCACTGCGTAGGCGGAAAACAAAGCGAAGAACGCCCCGCCGAGCACCATCGAATCACCGAAGAAGGAGACGTGGTACGGCTCGATCCGGCCTTCGAAGTACGCGGCAAGCGGAATCAGCCCGGTGCCGAGGCCGTAGAGGATCGCCCCGACTGCGACAAAGTAGTGTTTGTGACCCAGGCGGTCGGTGAGATCGCCCACGAACCCTTGCGTCAGCGCCTTGGTTAGCTTCCCGCCCGCCATGATCCACCCGATCGCGAACGCGGAGATGCCGAACGACGTCCGAGCGTAGATCGGGAGGAAGATAATGACCGCCATCTTTCCTACGCTGAACGTGAATCGAAAGACGATCAGCGCACGCAGCATCGGCAGGTCGAGCAGGTCGCGGAACGTCTCGACGCCGCCTGCCTCATCGGGATCCTTCCTCCCGCCGGGGTTGTCACGCAGGAATCCGAACACGAGAACGAATGCGCCCAGCGTGACGCCCGACAACACAACGTACGTCGTGGTGAAGCCGTGTGCGTACAGGAGGTAGCCCCCAACGACGTCGCCCGCCAGCGAGGAGAAGGAGGCGAACTGGTTGTATGAGCCGAGCCACCGTCCCCGCTCGCCGTCGGGGCTGATCTCGCCGACGATCGTCGATCCCGTAATCCACAGCACCGACGCGCCGAGGCCCTGGAGCATACGGACGAGAACGACGTGAATCGAGTTCTGGACCAGGATAAAGCCGACGAACACGCCGACGTTGATCAGAAACCCCGCAAGCAGGAACAGCTTCGCGTTTCCGGTGTCGACTTTCCGTCCGAGTGGCAACACGACGAACAGCTGGACGATCGCGAAGGCAGTTCCGAACAGCCCTTCGACGAAGCCGGAGGTCCCGAACGCGTCGGCGTACAGCGCCAGTGCGATCAGAATCGTCGAGTACGCCTGGCTCCTCGCGAACGCCGTTCCCGCGAGGGCGGCGAACTCTCGATCCTTCAACAGTCCGATCGAGCTCCCGAACCCGGCCACTGTTACGTTTCGAAACACCCCGGTGGGCAGACAAAAAAGACACTATTGCCGTCCGTCGCGCCGTCGATTGCCTCCCGTCCACTCCCCTCCGGCCGTGAACCGCCCGGGGTCTCTCTACAGTTCGATCCGCTCGACGAGTCGATCTTCCCGTTTCGTGTTTATGGCGATGATCCGAACCAGGTCCTCGAGCAGCGAATCCTCGAGTTTCGCCTTGAGGAGGTTGTCGACCTGGTAGACGCCGGCGGCGTTCGTCATCTCGATTTCGACGTACACGGGACTGGAGTTACCTTCCTCCAGCCGAACAGACTGGATCGCCTGCGAGGAGAGTGTGTTGATCCCGCGGCCGCCCTGTTCGTACGGCGCCCGGGAGCGACCCCGCTCCATGTCGAGGCCATCCGCCACCCGGATGATTCCGGCCTCCCGGGAGAGCGGGATCTCCTCGGTGTGGTGACAGAGGATTGCGTGTAGCGTCTCTGATTTCACCTTGACCGCGTCCTCGGGGCTATAAAACTCCGGCAACAGCCGGTCGAGGACGTCCGCTGCCAACGGAATCGAGTAGTAGACGTGTTCGTCGCGGTGAACTACGTGGCCGATGTCGTGTAAGGTGGCCGCCAGTGCGACGATCACCGCCTCGTCGGCCTCTTCGAGCCCCTGATCGCGGGCGCCGTTGAACTCCACGCCGCCGCGCTTGAGCAGGTCGTACAGCCTGAGCGCCCGGTTGCGGACGATCTCGACGTGTTTCTTCCCGTGGTCGTTGTACCCCATTCGGTCGACCGGGTTGACGTTCTGGGCCCGGAGATACGTCCGGATTTCGGGATCCGACTCGATCGCTTTCAGGACGCGATTCACCTTCTCGTCGGGGAAGTCGTGTTCCGCCTCGGGATCGTACTCCCGACCACCGCCGCCCTCCTCCGACGCCGGGGGGAGGTCCATCTCCTCGGGGGTGACGGGTTCGGAGTCGACGTCCTCGGAGTCGACGCCGTCGGGATCGACATCTTCAGAGTCGATGTCCTCGGGGTCGACGTTTTCGGTCATGTCCCCTGCGAGGGTGTCCCGGGAGAAAACGCTGTTGCCTTTTATATGAATGGGAGTAGAACCCGCAACCGACTCGAATGACGGACCTCGGTACGGTGATCCTCGTGACGTTTCTCGCCGGCGCGGCGACGGGTGTGGGTGCGCTCCCCGTCTTCTTTCGAACGGATGTGAGCCACCGGACCTACGACGCCGCGTTGGGGCTCGCCGCCGGAGTGATGGTCGCCGCCAGCGTCTTCGGCCTCATCGTCCCGGGGATGGAAGAAGGATCGCTGCCGGTCGTCGTCGCCGGCGTGTTCGCCGGCGGGGCGTTCCTGCTGGTCGCAAACAGGTTGATTCCACACTTCCACGCCCAGTACCGGGGGCTCGTCGGGGAGGGCGGCGCCGACGAGGCGGCACTGACGCCGACGATTCGGCGGGCGGTGCTCGTCGGGGCGGCGATCACGCTGCACAACGCCCCGGAGGGGCTGGCGATCGGGGTCGGGTACGCCTCCGGGCTCGAGGAGGTTGCGCTGGTGCTCGCGATCGTGATCGCGATACAGAACGTCCCGGACGGGTTTGCCTTCGCCGTGCCGTTCGGCGAAACGGGAATCTCCAGGAGTAAACTGCTCGCGTACACGACGCTGTCGGGAGTCGTTCCACAGGTCGCGGCCGCCGTCGCCGGCTTCCTGTTCGTCGCCCTCTTCGAGGGACTGTTCCCCTTCGCAGCTGGGGTCGCCGCCGGCGCGATGCTCGCGGTCGTCTTCCGGGAGATGATCCCGTCGAGCCACGGCCACGGCTACGCGGACGCCGCGACCGCCGCGTTCCTCGTTGGCTTCGCGTTGATCGTCATCGTCGACACCGTGGTCGTCACTTGACCGAAGGGAGTCGTCGGGCGGGCGCAGTCCCGGGGTTCGGTTCACTTTCACCGCGATGGCGGAGAGGTTTTACGTTCCGGCGGGGAAGGGGCGGGCACACGAATGACGTCCTTCCAGTCGACGCTCGGCGAGGATGCCGGGATCGCCGAGGAGCTGGCCGAGGGCCAGCGGCAGATCTCCATCGCCGAGTTCTTCGAGAAGAACAAGCACATGCTCGGGTTCGATTCGGGGGCCCGAGGACTTGTTACAGCGGTAAAAGAGGGTGTAGATAACGCTCTCGACGCTGGAGAGGAGGCAGGAATCCTCCCCGACATCTACGTCGAGATCGAAGATGTCGGCGACTACTACCGTCTCGTGATCGAGGACAACGGGCCCGGGATCACCAGAGAGGAGATGCCGAAAGTATTCGGAAAACTCCTGTACGGCTCCCGGTTCCACATCCGGGCTCAGTCGCGCGGTCAGCAGGGGATTGGAATCTCCGCGGCCGTCCTGTACTCCCAGCTCACCTCCGGGGAGCCCGCGAAGATCACGTCTCGACCGAAAGGGGCCTCGGAGGCGGAGTACGTCGAGTTGATCATCGACACCGACGACAACGAGCCGGAGATCAAGGAGGCGAAAACCACCAGCTGGGACCGCCCGCATGGCACGCGGATCGAACTCGAGATGGAGGCGAACATGCGCGCCCGGTCCCAGCTCCACCAGTACATCAAACACACTGCGGTGGTCAACCCCCACGCCCGGATCGAGCTCCGGGAGCCCAAACTCGACGAGCCGCTGAAGTTCGAGCGCGCGACCGACCAGCTCCCCGCCGAGACCAAGGAGATCCGCCCACACCCCCACGGCGTCGAGCTCGGGACGCTCATCAAGATGCTGGAAGCAACCGACTCCTACTCGGTGTCGGGTTTTCTCCAGTCGGAGTTCACAAGAGTGGGCGGAAAGACGACAGACAGCATCGTGGCCGCGTTCCGGGACCGACACTACGGCCGCGAGATGTCCTGGACGCCGCCCCGGCCCCACGAGGACGCCGACGTCGGGGCGGCTCTCGAGGAGGCGGTCGCCAACAAGGGCAAGGAGGCGACCGCAGCGTTCGCCGAACGGGTCACTGACGCGCTGGCCGATCGCGACCGGGTGACGCATTTCCAGCTCCGGAGCCTGATCGAACAGGCCGCCGAGGCGATCGAAGACGAGACCGGAAAGACGTTCGGTGAAACGGTCCGGGAGAAGGCGCTCGACGCCGCCTGGAACGAGATCACCGACGAGGGGCTCGACGATCCGGAGGCCGACGAGGTCGACCGGGGGGACGTCAGCGCCGGAGACGGGGCGGGCGGTGCCAGCGCCGGTGGATCGGACCGGGGTCGGCTCACAGCCGACCTGTACGCCCTGGTGGACGAGGCGACCAGCGAGCGGAAGGACGACGCCACCGTAGAGGCGCTGGCCCGGCGGATCGCCCGGAAGTTCGCGTCCGGGGACGAGCGCCACCGTGTCACTCGCGAGGGGCTCCGGACGTACGTCGACGACGCCGCGGAGGCGACGATGGAGTACGACGGCGCAACGGTCGGCGAGACCGCTCGGGAGAACGTCACCGAGACGTTGTGGGCGACGATGGCGACCGTCCCGGACGATCCGCCGAAGGTGAAGGTCGTTGCCGACGAACGAAATGCCGCCAGAGACCTGCTCGAGGCGATGCGGGAGACGGACATCCTCGCGCCGCCGACGGACTGTCTGGCGCCGATCACCGCCGAACTCGTCGAGGCGGGGCTCCGCAAGGAGTTCGACGCCGACTTCTATGCGGCGGCGACCCGCGACGCCGAGGTACACGGCGGCGATCCGTTCATCGTCGAGGCCGGGATCGCCTACGGCGGGGCCTTGCCCGCAGAGGGGAACGCCGACGTGCTCCGGTTCGCTAACCGGGTTCCGCTGGTCTACCAGCGCGGGGCGTGTGCGACCACCGACGTCGTGAAACGGATCGGCTGGCGCAACTACGGGCTCGACCAGCCCGGCGGCAGCGGCGTCCCCAATGGGCCGGCGGTGATCATGGTCCACGTCGCGTCGACGAACGTTCCCTTTACCAGCGAGTCGAAGGACGCCATCGCGAACGTCCCGGAGATCGAAGACGAGATCGAGCTGGCGATCCGGGAGGCGTCCCGGGAGTTGAAGTCCTATCTCAACCGTCGGCGGTCGATGCAAAAACGCCGGGAAAAGCAGGACGTCCTCGGGCGGATCCTCCCGGAGATGGCCCAGAAGGTGTCGGAGGTGACCGGCCGGGAGCCGCCCAACATCGACGGCGCGCTCGCGCGGATCATGAACAACGTCAGCGTCGAACGGACCGTCGAGAACGGGAGCGTCACGCTGCACGTCGAGAACTACTCTGATCGGGGGGAAGAGCTCGAGATCACCGAAATCGTGAGCCAGAAACCCTCCTCGATCGGCGACGGCGCGTCGGCAGTGGAGGTCGACGGGGAGTATTTCCTCACCTGGACGGTCGACGTCGCCGCCGGCGAGGAGGCACAGCTCAGCTACGACGTCGACGGGGAGGCGACGTTCGACATCAACGTCGACGGGATCGACGCCGAGAAACTGACGATCGACACCTGATCACGGATAATACATGAGCACACAGGATTCACAAGCGGACGCACGCGAGGAACTCATCGCCCTCGCCGCGGAGTTTTACGACCAGTTCGCCGAGGGGCAGATCCCCGAGATGACACTGCCCACTCGGACGAAAAGCAACATCGAGTACGACGAGGAGAAGGGCGTGTGGGTGTACGGCGACCGAACGTCGACTCGATCGGCGAATTCGGTTCGCGGGGCCCGGAAACTGCTGAAGGCGGCCTACACGATCGAGTTCCTCGCAAACCAGCTCGAAGAGGGGCGTTCCTCGACCCTGCGTGAGC
This sequence comes from Halalkaliarchaeum sp. AArc-GB, assembly GCF_031432225.1. NCBI lineage: Archaea > Methanobacteriati > Methanobacteriota > Halobacteria > Halobacteriales > Haloferacaceae > Halalkaliarchaeum > Halalkaliarchaeum sp. AArc-GB. Next base: position 96,612 of record NZ_JAVKGM010000007.1, read on the forward strand.
TGTACTACCTCTCGGAGTCGTGGGACAACGAGGAGGCGCAGTTCTCGAGTCAAGACGAGTCGAACCAGCTCGTCGAGGACCTCGAAATCGTCTCGGAAGTGACCCGCGAGGACTTTCACATGCGCCCGGAGGAGTCGGGCGCGACGCTGATGGGTCCCCTCGAACTCCGCGAGCAGACCCGGCGCGGGGAGCGGGAGATCCACTGCCAGAAGGACGTCGGCGAGGGGGGCTACCAGATCCCGAACAATCCGGACACGATCGAATTCCTCGATCACGACGTCGACTTCATGCTGGCCGTCGAGACGGGCGGGATGCGCGACCGGCTGGTCGAGAACGGCTTCGACGAGGAGTACAACTGTCTGGTCGTCCACCTCAAGGGACAGCCGGCGCGGGCGACCCGTCGAATCATCAAGCGGCTCCACGACGAGCAGGGGATCCCGGCGCTGGTGTTTACCGACGGCGACCCGTGGTCCTACCGGATCTACGGCTCGGTGGCGTACGGCTCGATCAAGTCGGCACACCTCTCGGAGTATTTGGCGACCCCGGAGGCCGAGTACGTCGGCATCCGGCCGGAAGACATCGTCGAGTACGATCTTCCCACGGACCCTCTTTCTGACTCGGACGAAAACGCCCTGGAGTCGGAGCTGGAAGATCCGCGGTTCCAGACCGACTTCTGGGAGGAACAGATACAGCTCCAGCTCGACATCGACAAGAAGGCCGAACAGCAGGCGCTTGCCTCCCGCGGACTCGACTTCGTTACCGACACGTATCTGCCCGAGCGGCTCGACGAGATGGGCGTCTTGTAGAGCGCCCTCACGTTCGGCTGCCTTCAGCTTTCGTCGCGGAACACGATCTCTTCGATTTCCCTTCGAGGGCCGTCGCTGTCGTCGTTTTCGTACTTGTACACCGCGCCCTCCTCTTCGTCGCGGGTCGCGTTGTGTGACCCGTCACAGAACGGCTTGTTCGCGGAGAGCCCGCACCGACAGACGAAGATCGCCCCGTCGTCGCCCATGTCGTCCTCGTCGAGCCGCTGCGGTCCGGTTTCGGTGTGTGTGACTTCTCGCGCCATGCGAAGTAGGTGACTCCGTGACGTGGTAAACGTGTGGACATGGGATCGATTTGCTGCGATCGGTTCGAGCGGCGGCCGTCACCCGATCACAGCTCGTCAGTGAGGAACGCCGTGACGGTCGCGTCCCAGTCGCCGCGTCGCTCCTCGTAGGCGGCATGGCCGGTGCCGCCCAAAAGCGCCAGCTTCGCGCCGTCGATCCCGGCGGCAGTCTCCCGCAGGGTCGACTCCGGGAAGAAGTGGTCGTGACTCCCACCGACGACCAGCGTCGACGCCTCGATCTTCGACAGCGCCTCGCGCCCGTCGTGGTCGCGACACGCCGCACACGAAACGACGAAGTCGTCCGGCGCCGCGGGCTCGCGCAACAGCCGGGACGCCACTCGCACGATCGGCGGGTACAGCAGCTTTCGGTACCCAGTGTACGACACCTCGACGGCGTCGAGGTACACGTCCCGGAACCGGTGTTTTCCGCCCCACGCCGCCCAGCGGTCGAGCGTCTCCCGCCCCTCTGGACCGACACGGGCGCCCGCGACCCCCAGCACCAGCCGTCGGACCTGTTCGGGGTGCTCCGCCGCGAGATGCTGGGCGATCAGTCCGCCCATCGAGAGCCCGAGCACGTGGGCCTCGCCGATCCGATCTAACAGCGCGGCGTAGTCGTCGGCCATCGACTGAGTCGTCGCTTCCCCGGGGAGATCTCGAGGTCGACTGACGATCCACACGTCGTACTCGCGGTACGCTCTGAACATGCCGTACTGGAGCAACGCGCCGGTGACTGTGGACGTGCCAGCCGGTCGGAGCGCGTCGCTTATCCCCGGAAGCACGACGAGCGGAACGTCGCCGCTCCCGAACCGGTAGTACGGGAACACGCGATCGCCGACGAGGTAGGTGCCGTGTTCGGCCATGTGCGACAGTTGGGGTGGCAGGGATAAAAACATCAGCCAGATGAAACTGTGCCGGGGATGCCGAGGACGGACTGTTCGGTCGATGGTCCGACGCGAAAGAAACGAAGATCGGAGCGGATGCGGCGATCGGACGCCGGTCCGGTGGTCGAACGGCGATCCGGCGGTCGGATGGGTGTCAGGCTGTGGCCGACTTCACATTGCGCCGCCCATGCCGCCCATACCGCCCATACCGCCCATACCGCCGGCACCGCCGGCGGGCATATCGTCGTCGCCGCCGTCGTCGCCGGAGGCGCGGAGGTCGCCCGCAGCGATGACGTCGTCGATCCGGAGGATCATCACGGCCGCCTCGGTGGCGGATTCGATCGCCTGAGTCTTCACGCGGAGGGGTTCGACGACGCCCTCCTCCTGCATGTCGATGACGCCGCCGGTGTAGGCGTCCAGCCCGGCCGCGCGTTCGCCGCCGTCGTGGCGGGCGCGCAGGTCGACCAGCGAGTCGATCGGGTCGAGGCCGGCGTTCTCGGCGAGCGTGCGCGGGATGACCTCCAGCGCGTCGGCGAACGCCTCGACGGCGAGCTGCTCGCGGCCGCCGACGGAGTCGGCGAAGTCACGCAGGTCCAGCGCCAGCTGTGTCTCGGGTGCGCCGCCGCCGGGCAGCACCTGTCCGTCCTCGAGAGTCGTGCGGACCACGCCGAGGCTGTCGATAATCGCACGCTCGACTTCGTCGACGACGTGTTCGGTGCCGCCCCGGAGGATCAGCGTAACCGAGCGAGCCTCCTCGACGTCCTCGACGAAGATGCGCTCGTCGCCGCCGACGTCCTTCTGGGCGACGGAGCCGGCGAAGCCGAGGTCCTCCTCGGAGAGGTCATCGAGGTTGGAGACGACCTGACCGCCCGTCGCGCGGGCCAGCCGGCGGAAGTCGTCACTTTTGACCCGGCGGACCGCCAGGATGCCCTCCTGGGCGAGGTAGTGCTGGGCCATGTCGTCGATTCCGTCGCCGACGAAGACGACGTCGGCGCCGACGTCGACCAGCTTGTCGACGTACTCGCGGAGCTGCTCTTCCTCCTGGTCGAGGAACTTCTGGAGCTGGTCGGGGTCGGTGACGTTGACTTCGGCGTCGATTTCGGTCTCCTTGACCTCGATTGCACCGTCGAACAGCGCGACGTTCGCGTCCTCGACCGCGTAGGGCATGTTCTCGTCGACGCGCTCCTTGTCGACGATGACGCCCTCGACGAGTTCGGAGTTGTCGATGGAGCCGCCGACGACCTTCTCGACGGAGACGTTGTCGGTGTCGACCCCGTCGTCGTCGGCGACCGCGGTGACGGCGTCGACGACGAGTTCGGCCAGCAGGTCGCGGGCCGACTCGGCGCCTTTGCCCGTCATCGCCGTGGCGGCGAGCTGGGTGAGCACCTCGCGGTCGTCCTCGCTGACGTCGATGGCCTGCTCTTCGAGCAGTTCTTTGGCCTTCTCTGCGGCCTGGCGGTACCCCTGAGCGAGCGTCGTCGCGTGGATGTCCTGGTCGAGCAGCTCCTCGGCCTGATCGAGGAGTTCACCCGCGACCACGACCGCCGAGGTCGTCCCGTCGCCGACCTCGTCCTCCTGGGTCTCGGCGACCTCGACGATCATGTTCGCCGCCGGGTGGTCGATGTCCATCTCCTTGAGGATGGTGACGCCGTCGTTCGTGACGACGACGCTGCCCGTCGAGTCGACGAGCATCTTGTCCATCCCTTTCGGGCCGAGGGTCGTTCGAACCGACTCGGCGACGGCCTTGCCGGCCGTGATGTTCATCGTCTGGGCGTCCTTGCCGGACGTCCGCTGGCTCTCCTCGGAAAGTACGATCATGGGCTGGTTGCCCATGCGCTGTCGCTGAGACATAGTCGTTCCCCGATTGTTTGTGATTCTATATAAATCCTTTGTTAGCGGTCGGCCGGAGAGACTCTACAGCCCGTCGAGCGCCCCATGTCATTCCTTCACGCACAGGGTTTAAATAGTGTTCACGCCGGAACTGGCGCTGAATCGGGAAGCGATTCTCTGGCTCGTTCGATCGCCGCTTCGACGCTCACCGGTTCGGTCGCTGCATGGAATCGAAGCGTCGCGGAGGTTCCGTCGTTCCCGGTTTCCACGTCGATCGTCCCGTCGTGTACTTCACAGACCCACTTCGCGATCCACAGTCCGACGCCGCTCATGTGCCGGAGTTCAGACTCCGATTCCGCCTCCAGGGGAGCCAGTTCGTGCGGCGGGATTCCGGGGCCGTCGTCCGCGATCACCAGCTCGATCTCGCCGTTGGTCCGGCGAATCTCGATCGTGAGCCGAACCGCGTCGTCGGCGCCGTCGGCGTGTTCGATCGCGTTTTCGAGCAGTTCTTCGATCCCGTGTCGTATCGCCGGGGTCGCCTGTACCGGTGCTCGTTCGGGAACAGTCGAGGTAACCGTGATGTCGGGAGTGTCCTCGAAACTGGCCTCCTCGAGACAGCGTTCTGTTACCCGAACGAGATCGACTGTCCCGTGGGTTTCGTCGGTGATATCGAGCTCGCCCAGGATCCGGATCTTGTCGCTCATCGTCGCGATCCGTCTGGAACGCTCGAGGGCGTGGTCGAGTTTTGCTTTCGATTCCGACGTATCCAGTTCGTCGTAAACCATGTCTACGTAGCCGTGAATCACGTTGACGTCGTTCCGGATGTTGTGCCGGAGCACCCGGTGGAGTACCTGGATCTGCTCGGTGGCGGTGCGGAGACGCTGTTCCGACTGTTCGAGCCGTCGCTCACGCACCCGCGTGAGTCCGAAGATCAGACCCGCTGACAGTGCCACAAAGACCCAGCCTTTGATCGTCTGGAGGAAGGTAGCGACGTCCGGGTCGGCGACGAAAAGCACGACGGCGGAGTCCGTGGTTGCGATCCAGAGGATTCCGAACCCGAGGTACACGAACGTAATATTCACCGGGGACAGGGCGAGCAGCCGGCGTGTGGACATACTGTACCCCAGAGACTACTCCCTCAATAATTCGGGGGATAGAATCGGGAGCGTTTTCCGGGCGGAACGCCGCTCTGGAGTATGGCTGTTCCGCTCGCACTGGACATCGACGGGACGCTCACGACGCCGACGGGCCGGCTGGATCCCCGCGTCTTCGAACTGCTTCCGGGGTGGGACGCCCCGGTGATTTTGGCCACCGGGAAGGCGTTTCCGTATCCGATCGCACTCTGTCACTTCCTGGGACTTCCAGAGCGGATCGTCGCCGAAAACGGCGGAGTCGTCCATGTCGACGGCGAGACCACCCTCCGGGGCGACCGGGAGGCGGCGTGGGCCGCCCTCGAGGCGTACGCCGACCGGGGCGGAAGCCTCGAGTGGGGGCCCGACTCGACGGTGAACCGGTGGCGCGAGACAGAGGTCGCGCTGTCGCTTTCGGCCGACGAGGCGCTGCTCCGGGAGGTCGCAGACGAGTTCGGACTCGTCGTCGTCGACACCGGGTTCGCGTACCACCTCAAGTCGCCGGAACCGACCAAGGGCGAGGGGCTGGCGGCGATCGCCGACCGGCTCGGCGTGCCCGCAGAATCGTTCGTCGCGATTGGCGACTCCGAAAACGACGTCTCGACGTTCGAGCTGGTCGCCGAGTCGTACGCCGTCGGCAACGCCGACGAGGCCGCCCGGCACGCTGCCGACACGGTGGTGTCCGAAGAGTACATGGACGGTACGGCGACGCTTTTGCGGGAACTTCGCGAACGAGACCGCTGAGCGGTTCGGGTCCGCCGTCCGTTTATCCGTCGTCGCCGGTCGCGTCCCGCATCTCGGGGATCGTCGCGTCCGTCTTGAACGCCGTCCCGCTGTAGTGCGCTCGCGTCGCTTCGAACCCCGCATCCCGGAGCCGGTCGACGAACTCGTCCATCCCGATCGCCGGCCGGCCCCACTGTTTGCACAGGCGGTGCTGGTCGTAGTGGGTCGGCGTCTCGAGTTCGCAGGCGACCGTCTCCAGGAGTTTCCGAGCGCGCTTTGCTTTTCCCATGTCGTCGGTGATCGCATCGCGGACGCTCACAACGAACTCCGCGTCCCGGATCGGGCCGAGCCACAGGGGGCCGGCCGTGAGCACCCGTTCGCTACCACAGACCGAACACGAGTCGGGAGCGTCGGCGTGGAAGCCGCGCTCGGCCTCCCGGTGGAGGCAGTCCTCGCAGTGGTAGACGTGACCTAGCTCCTCAAGGAGTTTGTCGGCCGCGCGTGCGCCCGATTCGAGTTCGAGATACGTCCGGGCGTAATGTCGGGAGACGTGCGAGCAGATCGGGGTCGCGGCCCGGTCGTAACGGGCGGCGGTCCGCACGAGCGCCGACAGAAGCGTTCGGAGGCCCATCTCCGGGTGGTAGTCGGTGTTCCGTGGCACTGCACCGTACTTCCGGATCCCGCTGGCGAGGTGGGCCCCACAGAGCGGTGCGGTGTCGGTCGCGGTGACACACACCAGATTCCGGGTGTTGGCGAACGCGGCGTCCGCGAACGGGATCGGCGTTCCGTACGGGTCCAGGTCGGTCACGTCGAACACACGGTTGCGGTCGTGGAGCAGCGCGTTCACGTCCCGGCGGACGACCTCGCCGTCGAGCCCGTTCCGGTCGAGGTTTCCGCGGGCCAGTTCGACGGCGTCGGTATCGACGTCACAGCAGGTGACGTCGTACCCCTCGGCGGCCGCTCTGACCCCCCTGATTCCGGAGGCGGCCATTGCATCGAGATACGACTCCACGCGGTCGTCCCGATTCCGATACGCCCGGAGAACCGCGACGGTCACGTCTCGGTTGAGCTCCTGTTCGGGGTTGAAAAACACCCCGTCGCCGGTGCCGTCGCTGGCGCCGTCCCGGGCGTCGGTCACGTCGATCTCGACGCCGCCCTCCTCGATTCGCATACCCGCAGGTGGCCGCCGGGGGTATAAAAGGCCACGCTCCAGCCCCGCGGTCGTCGCGTTCCCGAACGTACCGGTCACGATCGTCGCGTTCCCGAACGGTTAACCGCCCCGCGTTCGGCGTTGCACGCATGACGCAGGCTGCCGATCTCGTGCTGCTGAACGGCGAGATCCACCCGTTTACTGCGAGAGCTGACGCGAGCGAATTCCACGCCGGACCAGGCGCCGACCTCCCGGAGGCGCTAGCGATCCGGAACGGGAAGATCGTTCGTCTCGGAACGACGTACGACGTCGAGTTCCTCGCGGGCACGAACACGACGGTCGTCGATCTCGGCGGCGCGGTGGTCGTCCCAGGGTTGATCGACGCCCACACCCACATGACGACCACCGGTCGCTATCTCGTCCACGCCGACCTCTCGGACGCCGGGAGCCCGTCGGAAGCGCTCGGCAGGCTCGAAGCCAGGGCCGAGGAGCTCGACGTCGACAGCCCCGACGGGGATGATGGCGATGGAGGTGACACCGACGGCGACGACTGGATCCTCGGGTTCGGCTACGACGAATCCAGCTGGGAAGAGTCCCGGTATCTCACTCGGGAGGATCTGAACGCCGTTTCGGATACCCAGCCGGTTGCGGCGTTCCGGGAGGACATGCACGTCGCTTCCGTAAACTCGGTCGTCCTCGACCGGCTCCGGTCGTCGATGCCCGACGACGACGTCGAGACCGAAGCGGGGAAGCCCACAGGCGTGCTCGTCGAGGAGGCGGTCGATCCGGTGTACGACGCGATCGAGCCGGGCCCCGACGAGACCCGGAGCCTGCTTTCGGCGGCGACCGAGCACGCCGCAGGACTCGGCCTGACAGGCGTCCACGACATGGTCCGGCGATCGTACGCCCCGCAGGTGTACCGGGGTCTGGATCTCGACGGCGAGCTCCCGATCCGGGTGCGACTCAACTACTGGTCGGATCACCTCGACGCGCTCGCGGAGCTGGGGCTCCGGACGAACCACGGCAGCGACAGGGTGCAGGTCGGCGGGGTGAAAACGTTTACAGACGGTTCGATCGGCGGTCGCACCGCGAAGCTGTCGGCGCCGTACGACGACGGCGACGGCACCGGACAGTGGGTCGTTTCACCCGCGGAGCTGTCGACGCTGGTCGAGCGGGCCGACGACGCCGGCTTCCAGTTGACTGTCCACGCCATCGGCGACGAGGCGATCGACGCGACGCTCGACGTCTTCGAGGAGCACGCGACGGATCCGGGGGCGTCCAGACACCGGATCGAACACGTCGAACTCGCGACTGACGAGGCGATCGATCGGTTCGGCGAGCTGGGCGTCGTCGCATCCATGCAGCCGAATTTCCACAAGTGGGCGGTGTCCGGGGGGCTGTACGAATCCCGGCTCGGCGACCGTCGCCCCCGGACGAACCGCCTCTCCAAACTGCGCGATGCGGGCGCGCCGCTGGCGTTCGGTAGCGACGGGATGCCGCTCGGGCCGCTCGTCGGGATCCACTGGGCGGTGAATGCCCCCGCCGAGAGCCAGCGGCTGTCGGTGACGGAGGCGATCAGGGCGTACACGCACGGGGCAGCCTACGCCGGCTTCGACGAGGACCGGCTCGGGACGATCGAACCCGGTACGTGTGCGGACCTGACTGTGCTCGCCGAATCGCCCTGGGAATCGCCCGACCGGATCCGGGAGATCGACGTGGCGATGACGATCGTCGACGGGGAGATCGTGTACGACGGCCGGGGCGACGCGTCCAGACTGTGAGTTCGAGGCTACTCCGACCTCGTGGGATTGCCACTCACGCCTTGGATGACCCGCGTGGCTGTCGCCTTCCAGGTGAGCGCAACCTCACAACCCGACTCGACGTCGAGTCGGCGTGCGCTGTCTTTCGTGAGTAATGCTCGGAACGTGATATCGTCGCCGTCACTCCCACTGTCACTCCCACCGTCGCTTCCGCCGTCGCGTTCTCCTGGAACGTCGATCCGGACCGTGAACACTGTCTCCCCGGAGTCGACGCCGGCGACGACCCCCTCGAGCCGGTTGCGGGCGCTGGTGGCGTCCGGCTCCGGCACCGCCCCTGATTCGTGGAGCGTCACCGCGTCCGCGCCGATCCGGATGTGGGCGTCGTCGCCGACTGCTACCCCCTCGTGGAGGCCCCGAAACCGCCCGACGTCGGTTTCGAGCGTCGCCATTTCGCCGTCGATTTCGCGAACGACGCCGGACAGCACTGTTTCGGGTACGGTTGCCGTCGCCGAGACCGCTGCCGAGAGGCGGTCGTAGCGATCGAGCAGGCGGCGACCGGTTTCGGTCAGCCGGCTTCCCCCGCCGCCCGAGCCTCCCCGCCGGCGTTCGACGAGCGGACCGAACGCCGCTTCGAGAGCTTCGATTCGACTGAGCGCTCGTGCCCGGGAGCGCCCCAACTCCGTCGCTGCAGCTGCGACCGACCCAGTCCGGTGGATCATCCGCAATAGCACTGCATCGCGCGTGTCGAACTCGACGTCGCCTTCAGCGAGCGTTGCCTTCGCTCGGCCGGCCGGACTCTCGTCCATACGGTCTGTTTTGACTCCGGCGTAGTTAGTCGGTTCGCCTGCTGCAGGCGGACCGTCCTGCCAGTCAGTACACGAGCTCCCCGTCGATGAATTTCTGCACTCGTCGGTCGTCTGGATCTGTAAAGACGCGGTCGGTCGGCCCGACCTCGATGAGCCGACCCTGCAGCATCACCGCCACCCGGTCGGCGACGCGTTCGGCCTGGTTCATGTCGTGGGTGGCGATCCCGACGCCCAGGCCCTGGTCGCGGGCGGTCTCGATCGCCTCCTCGAGGACAGCGGTGTTGCGGGGATCGAGGTCCGAGGTCGGTTCATCCAGGAGCAGGAAATCCGGATCGTACGCCAGTGCCCGGGCGAACGCGACGCGCTGGGCCTCCCCGCCGGACAGCGAGGACGCGTCCTGCGTAGCCGCCTCCTCGAGCCCGACGATTTCGAGCGCTTCGGTCGCCACTGTGCCGTTTTTCTTGCCGATGAGACGCGAAAACCACTGATTCAGTCGGTCATCCCAGTCGCGCCGGATCTGCAGTCCGTAGCTCACGTTCCGACGAACCGAGGCGTCGAAGAGGTTCGGCTCCTGAAACACCATTCCGATTCGCCGTCGGGCCGCGAGACGATCCCGTTCGGATTGGGCCCAGACGTCTGTCCCGTCGAGGTGAATCGACCCGACGTCGGGTCGGTCGAAGAGCGCCAGCAGCCGCAACAGGGTGGTCTTTCCGGTACCGGACGGGCCGATGATCGCGAGCACCTCTCCCGGGTTCACCGAGACAGTGACGTCTTCGAGCACGGCCTCGCCATCGAAGCCGTGACTCACGCCTGCGACGGCGATCCCGTCTGCTGTTGTAGACGGCTGTCGGTCGATCCGGGCCGTCGAGTCGCTCATATCCGGCCACCCCCCAGGCGGAGGACGACGCCGTTGATGAGTAACACGAGCGTGACTAGGATCGCTCCCAGGATCAAGGCGAGTTCGAACCGGCCCTGGCGGGCCTCGAGCTGGATTGCAGTCGTGAGTGTGCGGGTGACAGAGTGTCCTTCTGCGCCCGCGATGTTGCCGCCGACGATCAACACTGAACCGACTTCGCTTATGGCCCGCCCCAACCCTGCAAGTATGCCTGTGACGATGCCGTATCGAGCTTCCTTGATCGTGACGAGCGCAACGTCGAGGCGGGTTCCGCCCATCGCGTACGCGGCGTCACGGACCCCTTGCTCGACGCTCGTGACCGCTGCGAGGCTCACACCCGTTATCACCGGCGTGGCGAGCACGAACTGGGACATGATCATCGCTTCTCTGGTAAACACCAGATCGAACGCTCCCAGCGGTCCCTGACTGGAGACGGCAAACAGGACGACCAGCCCGACCACGACGCTCGGGAACCCCATTCCCGTGTTGATGACTGCGACCACGAATCCCTTCCCTGGAAAGTCGGAGAACCCGACGAGCATGGCCACTGGAAGGCTAAACAGCGTGCTCAACACCACCGCGGTGAGACTCACGTACAGCGAGACGTAGATGATGCTCTCGACGTAGTGACGCTCGAACGGAAAATCGACGAACAGTACGCTCCAGCCGGCCTCCAGCGCCGCCGCGAAGGGGGGTAACGCCGCCGATGCTCCTATCATGGGTTGGTTCGCTGGTCCGTTCTCCAGTCAGTCGGTCGTCGAACTCCAGTCTTCCGGTACGTACTGTTGGAAGTTGGGATCGTCTGAAACCGCTTCGGGGAAGAACAGCTGTTCTCCCTCGACAGTGTACTCTTCGATGAGTTGCTGGCCTTCCAGGGATGTCAGGAATCCGATGTACGCCATGGCGAGATCGTAGTTGACGTGGTCGTGAACGCCCGGATTGACGGCCACGATCCCGTAGGGGTTTTCGAGCAGTTCAGGCCCTCCCTCGATCGGCCCTTCGACCCTGATGTCCAGATCGATCTCCGCCTGCATCGAGAGGAACGTCCCCCGATCCGCCAGGGCGTACGCGCCGCTCTGGCTCGCCTGGTTCAGCACTTCGCCCATCCCCGACCCGGCTTCCCGATACCACTCTCCACCCGGTTGGGCCGCCGATTCGTCCCAGATCGAGAGTTCTTTCGCGTGGGTGCCGGAGTTGTCTCCCCGGGAGACGAAGACCGATTCCGTGTCCGCGATCGTTTCGAACGCTACCGTCACTTCGTCCATACCGTCGATTCCGGCGGGATCGTCGTCCGGGCCGACGACGACGAAATCGTTGAACATCAGATCCCGTCGGTTCACGCCGTATCCGTCCCGTATGAACTCGTCTTCCAACTCTCGCGCGTGAACCATTACGACGTCGGAGTCGCCGTTCCGTGCCGTCTCGAGGGCGGCACCTGTCCCCTGGGCGACGGCCTCGACACGTGCGCCGTAGCGCTCCTGGAATGCGACATTTATCTCGTCGAGCAACCCCGTGTCGTAAGTACTCGTTGTCGTCGTAAGTGTGAGCGTCTCGTCCAGGATCTCTGCGTTGTGATCCTCGTCGTTATCGCCCATACAGCCGGCCAGTGCTGCTGTGAGTCCGCCAGCTGCAGCGAGGACCGTTCTCCGTTGCATCTTCTATGATACAACCACTATTGGATACGTACTTAGAACTTTCCTTATAACGTAACTGGTAGTGGTTTCAACATGGGAAAACAGTCAGTCTTGTACGGACGTCGGCGGTCAGTCGTCTGCCCCGATCGACCACCGCTTCGACGCGGCGAGAAAAGTAGCATGAATTTTCATGTGTGTCTACAAATATTGACGTATGGTCGAGCTCCTGCAAGAAGTCACGCGACCGGAACTGAACCGTGGACTCGAAGGCGTGGTCGTCGACCGCTCCGAGTTGAGCGACATCGACGGCGACGCCGGCCGACTCATATACCGGGGTTACGAGATCGAAGACCTCGCGACGGGAGCGAGTTTCGAGGAGGTGCTTCACCTGCTGTGGCACGGGGAACTCCCCGACCGCGACGAACTCGAGGCGTTCGTCGAGCCGATGGCACAGGAGCGGCAGGTCGACGACGGCGTGCTGGAGCTCGTGGCTGAACTCGCCCATCAGGACGAGGATCCGATGGCTGCCCTCCGGACGGGGGTGTCGATGCTGTCGGCGTACGATCCGGAACCCGACGCCGAGCCCGAGGACAGTGCGGCGATGGCCCGGGACGGCCGGCGGATCACCGCCAAGATCCCGACTGTCCTGGCGGCGTTCGATCGCTACCGGCGCGGCGAAAAGCCGATCGAACCGCGAACAGATCTCGGCCACGCCGAGAACTTCCTGTATATGCTGACCGGCGAGAAACCCGACGAGATTGCAGCCGAGACGTTCGACATGGCGCTGACGCTGCATGCCGACCACGGGCTGAACGCCTCGACGTTCACGACGCTGGTGATCGTCAGCACGTACGCGGACGTCTACAACGCGATCACCGGCGGGATCGGCGCGCTCGCGGGACACTGGCACGGCGGGGCCAACCAGGACGTGATGTACACTCTCATGGACGTCGACGAGAGCGGCCTCGATCCGATCGAGTGGGTCGAAGAGACGCTCGATGAGGGCGGTCGGGTCCCCGGCTGGGGCCACCGCGTGTACAACGTCAAGGATCCCCGCGCGAAGATCCTCGAAGAGCGAAGCGCGCTGCTGGCGGAATCGACCGGTGAGACGAAATGGCACGACTACACCACCTCGATCGAGCGCTACCTCACTGAAGAGATCGGGTTGCCCGAGAAGAACATTGCGCCGAACGTCGACTTCTACTCGGGGTCGGTCTACTACCAGCTCGGTATTCCGATCGACCTGTATACGCCGATTTTCGCGATGAGCCGGGTCGGCGGCTGGATGGCCCACATCCTCGAATACGTGGAGGACAACCGACTCATTCGCCCGCGTGCGCGATACGACGGCCCGACGAGCCAGGAGTTCGTTCCGCTCGAGGAACGGTAGCGGTTCCGCTCGACGGGAATCTCCGACCGTTTTTTGACATATTGCGTGAAACTACTCGAAATACAGACACATGACCGTCCAATACATCGCCCGAACTGACGTGGTAACGGTATCGCCGGATGCCTCGGTCGAGGAAGTCGCAACGACGATGCGGGACAGACACATCGGCAGCGTGGTGGTCACGGAGGGCGACGAACCGGTGGGAATTGTGACCGATCGGGACGTCGGTATTGGGATCTGGGAGTTCGACGACCTGCGGGCGGCGACAGTCGCCGACGTCATGACGACCGATCCAGTCACCGTCGAGAGCAACGCGACGATCTATGAGGGGTTACAAACTGCCCGCGAAGCGGGGGTCCGTCGGATCCCGATCACCGAGGACGGCGATCTCGTGGGAATCTTCACGATCGACGACGTCCTCGTGCTGATCGGGGGTGAACTGGGCCTGATTTCCGAGGTCGTTCAGTCACACTCGCCGCCGTACGAAGAATAACCTTGCGTAATAACCCGCGTCTTCCGAGAAACCGGTTTCATTCGATCACGGGTTGCTCGCGACACCTGCGGGTCGCTCGCAGTATTGTGATCGAGAGAAGTGCGCTGGCGGGGATTTGAACCGAGTAGAGACGTTCCTGCTCGCTCACTTCGTTCGCTGCGCGGGCTGCGACTCTCCGGGTTCAAATCCCCTCATAAAGGCATTCGTCGAACACGTTGTGCGAGCGACACCTGCGGGTCGCTCGCAGTATTGTGTTCGACAGAAGTGCGCTGGCGGGGATTTGAACCCCGGTTGCGACCATGGCAAGGTCACGTGATACCACTACACTACCAGCGCGCACCGCGCTTCTTCGCATCCGAAAGTAACTGGAAGCGTCCTCTTAAGGCTTCCGAAAACAGGACCGAATCGCTATGCGGCGTGGGGTACGTTCGCACGTTTTCGGCGGTCGAGCGCTTACGGAAAGACGAGGCGAAAGCCTCGCGGTTCACCGCGGGGATGAAGTCAAGTCATCGTTCGGGCGCGACGCGCGATCGAGCAGGATCGTTTTTAAGGCTATTTGGCCGGATTCGTCCGGTATTTATAAGTCTCCTTCGAGGAGACCTGGCTATCAGTGTATTCGGCGTCCACCATCCGGATACCCTTGAGCAGTGTTACCACTCCCCGATAATTTCACGAAACGCGGACTGTTTCGAACTCGAAAACCGCTTTTTCGGGGCGTGTGAACCCTTTTCAGGCCGGAACGGTTTCGCTATCCTTTTAGGGCCTGGTTCGGTAAGACCTGTACAGTCTCGTGACGGAAGCCATGGACGGTATCCACATCCTGGTGCCGTCCTCGCTCGTCCGCGAAGCCGAGGACAAACGCGAGGCGACTCGCAAACTCGGCACCGTCGCCCGCGCGGCGGCGGTGTACGGGGCGAGAAGGCTGGTCGTCTTCCCGGACCGGGAAGGCGAACGCCACCTCGGTGGCGAGTTCGTCGAAACCGTGCTGCGGTACGCCGCGACGCCCCCGGAACTCCGAACGGATCTCTGGGGACAACGCGACGAGTTGCAGTACGCCGGCGTACTCCCGCCGCTTCGGCTTCCGTCGGAGGCCGGCTCGGATCCGAACGGATCCGAGTCGTCAACACAGGGAATCGTGACTGAGGTCGGACCTGAAGGTCGCGTTCGGGTCAATTGCGAACTGCAACACCCGATCTCGCTCCTCGTTCCCACCGGAATGGAACTCGAGGAGGGAGAGCGCGTCACCATCAGAATCGATTCGAGAGAGCCGGTCCGTGCCCGGATCACCGAAAAGCCCGAGGTGGGCTTTCAGGTGGTTTCCACGGACCTGTCGGAAGCACTCGCCCGCGGGCCGAAGCCGCGGATCGCCACCTCGAGACACGGTCGACCGACGACCATCTCGCGGCTGGCGACGCTCGCGCCGAAGCTCCAAGACGGGTTCACCGTCGCCTTCGGCTCGCCCGGGCGCGGGCTTCCGGAAATACTCGGGATCACCCCCGACGAGATCCCCCCGGAGGCGGACTCCGGTGTGGATCGCACCGTCGAGGGGACAGTCGAACCCGGCCGTGGGTTCGACCTCTGGTCGAACACGATCCCACGACAGGCGAGCGAGGTCGTGCGGACGGAGGAAGCACTGTTCGCCACCCTCGCACAGCTCACACTCACGGAGTGAACACATGCCACAACCAAACAGACC
Source organism: Halalkaliarchaeum sp. AArc-GB (assembly GCF_031432225.1). Lineage (NCBI taxonomy): Archaea > Methanobacteriati > Methanobacteriota > Halobacteria > Halobacteriales > Haloferacaceae > Halalkaliarchaeum > Halalkaliarchaeum sp. AArc-GB. The sequence goes on from NZ_JAVKGM010000007.1 coordinate 112,108, forward strand.
ACGCAAAGGCTCGCTGGGCTTCAGCCCGCGGAAGCGTGCGGTCTCTGAAGTGCCGCGCATCCGCTCGTGGCCCGACGACGACGGCTCACCTGCCCTGCAGGGCTTCGCCGGCTACAAGGCCGGGATGACCCACGTCGTGATGATCAACGACGAGGCCAACTCCCCGCGAGAGGGGATGGAGCAGTCCGTTCCGGTGACGGTCGTCGAGACCCCACCGATGCGGGCCGTCGCAGTGCGGGCCTACGAAGAGACGCCGTACGGAAAGAAGCCGGTGACCGAAGTCTGGGCCAGCGAGTTCCACGAGGAACTCGACCGGACGCTCGATCTCCCGGCGGAAGACACGTTCGACGAGGACGCCGAGGCGCTGCGGGAGCTGCTCGCGGAGGGCAGCGTCGACGATCTCCGGATGATCACCCACACCGTTCCCTCGGACCTCGCGAACGTCCCCAAGAAGAAGCCGGACGTCATGGAGACGCGCGTCGGCGGCGGCTCCCTCGAGGAGCGCGCCGACTTCGCGCTCGGATTGCTCGAAGACGGCGGGGAACACGACTTCACGGACGTGTTCCGCGAGGGAGAGTACCTCGACGCTTCGGGCGTCACGAAGGGGAAAGGAACGCAAGGCCCCGTAAAGCGGTGGGGCGTTCAAAAGCGGAAGGGCAAACACGCCCGCCAGGGATGGCGGCGCCGGATCGGCAACCTCGGTCCGTGGAACCCCTCCCGCGTGCGTTCGACCGTTCCCCAGCAGGGACAGACCGGTTACCACCAGCGCACAGAACTGAACAAGCGGCTCATCTCCGTCGGCGAGGACGGCGATGCGACGCCCGAGGGCGGCTTCGTCAACTACGGCGAGGTCGACGGCCCGTACGCGCTGGTGAAGGGCTCACTGCCCGGACCGAACAAGCGGCTGCTGCGGTTCCGCCCGGCCATCCGGCCGAACGACCAGCCGCGCCTCGACCCCGAGGTGCGGTACGTCTCGACCGCGTCGAATCAGGGGTGACATAACATGGAAGCAACAGTACGAGACCTGGACGGCGACGACGCGGGCACGATCGAACTGCCCGACGTCTTCGAGACGCCGCACCGGCCGGACCTCATCCGGCGGGCCGTCGTCGCCGCGCAGGCGAACCGGAAACAGGCCTACGGCGCCGACGACCTCGCCGGGATGCGAACCCCGGCGGAGTCGCCCGGCTCCGGCCGCGGGATGGCGCACGTCCCCCGATCGAACGGGCGCGGACGGCGCGTTCCGAACACGGTCGGCGGTCGCAGGGCGCACCCGCCGAAGGCCGAGAAGGATCAGGGCAAAGGAATCAACGCGAAGGAGCGCAAGCTTGCCAACCGCTCGGCGCTCGCCGCAACGGCGGATCCCGAACTCGTTCGCGAGCGCGGCCACGAGTTCGGCGACGACGTCGAACTCCCGCTGGTCGTCACGGACGAGTTCGAGGAACTCGTGAAGACGCAGGAGGTCGTCGACGTGCTGGAGGCGCTCGGCGTCCACGCCGACATCGCTCGCGCCGACGACGGCAAGCGCGTCCGTGCCGGTCGGGGCAAGACCCGCGGCCGCAAGACGACGCGCCCGTCGTCGATCCTGTTCGTCACCAGCGAGGAGCCGTCGCGTGCAGCCCGGAACCTCGCGGGTGCCGACGTCGCGACCGCCCGGGAAGTGAGCGCGGAGGATCTCGCGCCCGGTACTCATCCCGGACGCCTGACGATCTACACCGAAAGCGCACTCGAAGAGGTGGCTCAGCGATGACGCAGGTAATCAAACACCCGCTGGTCACCGAGAAGGCGATGAACGAGATGGACTTCGAGAACAAGCTCCAGTTCGTCGTCGACATCGACGCTGCGAAGCCGGAGATCCGCGACGCCATCGAGGCACAGTTCGAGGTTCGCATCGTCGACGTGAACACGCAGATAACACCGCAAGGCCGGAAGAAGGCGACGGTCACGCTGTCGGAGGACGACGACGCGACCGAGATCGCCTCCCGGATCGGGGTGTTCTGATCATGGGACGCAGAATCCAGGGACAACGACGCGGTCGTGGCGGTCCCACGTTCCGGGCGCCGTCGCACCGTTACAAGGCGGAGCTTTCACACAAGACCGACGAGGACGACGAGACCGTCTCCGGGGAGATCGTGGGCATCGAACACGATCCCGCCCGGAGCGCACCCCTCGCGGACGTGGAGTTCGAGGACGGCGACCGCCGCCTCGTGCTCGCACCCGAGGGCGTTCGCGTGGGCGAGACGTTACAGGTAGGCGTGAGCGCCGAGATAAAACCCGGCAACACGCTCCCACTGTCGGAGATCCCGGAAGGGGTCCCCGTCTGCAACGTCGAGAGCCACCCCGGCGACGGCGGCAAGTTCGCTCGGGCGTCGGGCGTCTCGGCGCAGCTTCTGACCCACGACCGCGACGTCGCTGTCGTCCAGTTGCCAAGCGGCGAGGTCAAGCGGCTCAGCCCCGACTGCCGCGCCACGATCGGCGTGGTCGCCGGGGGCGGCCGGACCGAAAAGCCGTTCGTAAAGGCCGGAAAGAAGCACCACAAGCTCAAATCGCGCGGGACGAAGTACCCGCGCGTTCGCGGGGTCGCGATGAACGCCGTCGACCACCCGTTCGGTGGCGGCGGTCGCCAGCACCCCGGCCGACCGAAGTCGGTCTCGCGGGACGCCCCGCCGGGACGGAAGGTCGGCGACATCGCATCGAAGCGAACCGGACGAGGGAAGAACAAATGAGCTCCGATTACCGAACCGGCCGCGAAGGTGAGTTCACCTACCGCGGTCACACGCTCGACGAGTTGCAGGAGATGAGCGTCGAGGAGGTCGCGGAACTGCTTCCCGCACGCCAGCGGCGAACTATCACCCGAGGACTGGGGACCGAGCACCGGAAGCTGCTCGAGAAAGCGCGTCAACGCGACGCCGAGGGAACGGCGAGCGAGCCGATCCGAACCCACCTGCGCGACATGCCCGTACTGCCGGAGTTCGTCGGCAAGACGTTCGCCGTCTACAACGGGCAGTCGTTCGAGCGCGTCGAGGTCGAGCCGGAGATGATCGGCCACTATCTCGGCGAGTTCCAGCTCACCCGGACGTCCGTCGAGCACGGACAGGCCGGAATCGGTGCGACCCGATCCTCGAAGTTCGTGCCACTCAAATAACCCATGGGAATCAACTACAGCGTCGAGGCCGACCCCGACACGACCGCGAAAGCGATGCTCAGGGACCGGCCCATCAGCCTGAAGCACAGCAAGGCCATCGCCCGCGAGATCAAGGGCAAGACGGTCGCCGAGGCGGAGGAGTACCTCCATGCGGTGATCGACGAGGAACAGCCCGTTCCGTTCCGTCAGCACAATTCCGGTGTCGGACACCGGTCGAACATCGACGGATGGGACGCCGGCCGCTATCCGGAGAAGGCCTCGAAGGACTTCCTCAAACTGCTCGAGAACGCGAAGAACAACGCCACCGAGCAGGGGTTCGACGGCGAGGAGATGGAGATCATGCACGTCGCGCCGCACAAGGTCGGGGAGCGCCCCGGCCGAAAGCCCCGGGCGATGGGGCGCGCGTCGCCGTGGAACACCACGCTCTGTGACGTCGAACTGATCCTCGAGGAACCCGACACGGAGGAGGAGGCCTGACATGGCAGACGAACACCAGTTCATCGAGAACGGACTGCAGCGCTCCCAGATCGACGAGTTCTTCGCCTCGGAGCTGGGCCGTGCTGGCTACGGCGGCATGGACGTCGCCAAGACGCCGATGGGCACCCAGATCGTGCTCAAGGCCGAAAAACCCGGCATGGTCATCGGCAAGGGCGGGAAGAACATCCGGAAGATCACGACCGAGCTCGAAGAGCGGTTCGACATGGACGACCCGCAGATCGACGTCCAGGAGGTCGACGAGCCGGACCTCAACGCCCGGATCGTCGCCGACCGCCTGGCGAACGCCCTCGAACGCGGCTGGTACTTCCGGAAGGCCGGTCACACGACGATCGACCGGATCATGGACGCCGGCGCGCTGGGCGCGGAGATCGTGCTCTCGGGCAAGGTCACGGGCGCACGATCGCGCGTGGAGAAGTTCAACCGTGGCTACATCAAGCACAACGGTGAACCCGCCCAGGAAGTCGTCGACGAGGGTCAGTCGGTCGCCGTGATGAAGCTCGGGACGATCGGCGTCACCGTGAAGATCATCCCGCCGGGCGCACAGTTGCCCGACGACTTCCGTCTCGAAGAGGACGCCGAGGCCCCCGAGGTCGAACAGACCATCGAAGAGGAGGGCGTCGATGCCCTGCTCGAGGAGGAACCCGAAGAGGTTCCCGACGTGGCCGACGCGGAGACCGAACCGGTCGGCGCCGACGAAGACGTCGAGATCCCCGACGAGGAGCCAGAAGAGGTCATCGACGAGGAGATCGTCGAGGAGGTCGTCGAGGAGACGGACGCCGGCACCGACGCCGGGGACGCCGACGCCGAGAGGCCGACCGCCGAGGACGTCGAGGAAGACCTCGAGGACCTCGACGAGGAGATCGAACAGGAGGCGGCCGACCTCGTCGCCGAGATGGAGGATGCAGACGACTCCAACGAGGAAGCGCCGTCGACCGACGATGCAGACGAGGGAACGGAGGAGTAACCAATGGCGATCCTCTACCCCGAAGAGATCCGGGACATGACGCCAGCCGAGCGCGAGGTCGAGCTCGAAGAGCTCGAGACCGAGCTGCTCAACATGCGGGCCCAGCAAGCGACAGGCGCACAGCTGGAAAACCCGGGCCGACTCCGCGAACTCCGCCGGACGATTGCGCGGATCAAGACGATCCAGCAAGAGGAAGGCGACCACGAGGAGGACCAGTAACGATGCTTACCCCCGAGACGATCGCGAAACACGAGCTTTCCGGCCTCCCGGTGCGGGTGGCCGACGCGACCAGTCCCGACGTCGTCGGGATCCAGGGACGGGTCGTCCGCGAGACGATGCGGACGCTCGTCGTCGCGACCGACTCGGGGGAGAAAGTCGTCCCCAAGCGGGGGACGACGTTCGAGTTCGCCCTCGTGGCGGACCCGACCCGTGAGCCCACAGATGAAGCCGCCGGGGACCGCAAGGCCCCGGGGTCCGCGTCCGAACGCGGATCGGATACTGCGGGGTTGTTCCCCCGTCAGTCCGGTTCGTCCGGATCCACGAGGGATCCGGCGAGCTCCGCCCGGAGCGAGTGCGAGGACGTGGTCTACGTTACGGTGGATGGGGAACGACTGCTCTCACGACCCGCCGAACGCACCGAAAACGCAGGTGTTTCGACATGGCGATAGGACTCGACGTACCAACCCCTCCGGAACCAGAGAATCCGGAGGAATACGACTACGAGAAGTGTCCGTTCTTCGGGCACCTCTCAGTCCGCGGCCAGACCCGGGAGGGGACGGTCGTCTCGACGGACATGGAAAAGACCGTCATCGTCGAGCGGGAATACGACGTGTTCGTACCGAAATACGATCGGTACATGAAACGTCGTTCGCGCATCCCGGCCCACGTGCCGGGCGTGCTCGAACCGCTCGAAGTCGGTGACGAAGTAAAGATCGCGGAGACGCGACCACTCTCGAAGACCAAATCGCACGTCGTCGTGCAGGTTCTCGGAGGTGACGAGTGATGGAGGCGCTGAAAGCCGACGTCACGCAGGGCCTCGAGAAGGGCTCGCTGATCACGTGTGCCGACAACACCGGGGCGCGCGAGCTGAAGGTGCTCAGCGTCAAGGGGTACTCCGGCCGTATCAACCGGCATCCCAAGGCCGGCATCGGCGACAAGGTGACCGTCTCGGTCACCAAAGGGACCCCGGAGATGCGCCGGCAGGTGCTGGAGGCGGTCGTCGTCCGCCAGCGCAAGCCGATCCGGCGCCCGGACGGCACCCGCGTCAAGTTCGAGGACAACGCGGCCGTGATCATCGACGATCTCGAAGAGCCACGCGGTACCGAGATCAAAGGCCCGATCGCCCGCGAGGTTGCCGAACGCTTCGGGAGCATCGCGAGCACCGCAACGATGATCGTATAACCTATGACGCGACAGCCACGCAAACAACGAAACGAAACGGAGAACGCGCCGCTTCACGAGCGGCACCGACAGGTCCGTGCAACCCTCTCGGAGGAACTCCGCGAGGAGTACGGCAAACGGAACGTCCGCGTCAACGCGGGCGACACCGTCGAGATCATGCGCGGCGACTTCGCCGGAGAAGAAGGGGAAGTAGTCGACGTCGACCTCAGGGACGCCCGAATCACCGTCGAGGGCATCACCGTCGAAAAGGTCGACGGCGAGGAGGTCCCCCGTCCGCTCCCGACGAGCAACGTCCGCGTGACCGCCCTGGACCTGGAAGACAGCCGCCGCGAGGCGCGTCTCCGGGAGGACAACGAATGAGCAACCACCAGAAACGACTGTCGGTACCGAACTCCTGGCCGGTCGAGCGGAAGACCGCGACGTTTACCGTCAAGGCCGGCGCCGGACCGCACGGGGAATCGGGGGTTCCACTCCTGATTTTGCTGCGGGACGTGCTCGGTTACGTCGACAACGAGAAAGAAGCACGGTACGCCCTTCGACAGGGCTCCGTCTCCGTCAACGGCGGAACGGTCTCGGACGTCCGGCGACCGGTCGGGATCTTCGACATCCTGGCGTTCGACGAGCGGGAGGAGTACTACCGCGTGTTCCCCGACGAAGGGGGCCGCCTGACGCTCGTTCCGATCGACGCCGACGCCGCGGAGAGCCGTCTGGGGAAGGTCGTCCGCAAGGGCACCGTTCCCGGCGGCGACGTGCAGCTCACGCTCCACGACGGCACGAACGTCCGCGTCGACTCCGACACGGAGTACTCGAGTAAGGATTCACTCGTCGTCGACAACGAGACCAAAGACGTCGTGGCCCACTTCCCGTACGAGGAGGGCGCGCTCGCGGTCGTCGTCGACGGGCAGCACGCCGGCGAGATCGGAACCGTCGAGGAGATCGAAGTGACGATGGGCTCCGGTTCGAACACAGTTCGCCTCGCAAACGGCGAGGATACCTTCGAGACCGTCGAGGAGTACGTCGTCGTGATCGACGAGAACTTCACGGACGACGAGCCCGACGAGAACGCAGCAGTGGACGACGTCGAGCCGGATGCAGAGGCGGACGAAGACGGAGGTGACGACGAATGAGCGACGCCGAGGCGGACGCGGAGTTCCACGAGATGCGCGAGCCGCAGATCGAGAAGGTCGTCGTCCACATGGGCGTCGGCCAGGGCGGGGAACCGCTCGCTCACGCCGAGGAAATCATCGAGGAGATCACCGGCAGACAGAGCGTCCGAACCACCGCCAAACAGACCATCGGCGAGTTCGGCGTCCGCGAGGGCGATCCGATCGGCACGAAGGTCACGCTGCGTGCGGACGCGGCACGCGAGTTCCTCGATACCGCCTTCGAGTTCACGGAGCTGTCCCGGTCGCAGTTCGACGACACCGGGAACGTGAGCTTCGGCGTCGAGGAACACACCGCGTTCCCGAGCCAGGAGTACGATCCCCAGATCGGAATATACGGACTCGACGTGACCGTCACGCTGGTCCGTCCGGGCTACCGGATCGCAAAGCGCGACTGGGAAACGCGGTCGATTCCGAGCTCCCACCAGCTGACGCCCGAGGACGCGATCGCGTTCCTCGAGCAGGAGTTCGACGTGGAGGTGAACGAATGAGCGAAAGCGAACCCGAACCCGAGGAGTCCGCCGATGCCGCGGGGGAGCACGCGACCCGACGCACCGGCCAGCGACACGAGTGCCGGCGCTGCGGTCGAAAGCAGGGGTTGGTCGGCAAGTACGACATCAACCTCTGTCGCCAGTGCTTCCGCGAGGTCGCGCGAGACATGGGATTCAAGAAGTACAGCTAACAATGGTAGGCAACGATCCACTGGCGAATGCGCTTTCGGGGCTCGACAACGCCGAGCGCGTCGGCCACCTGGAGTACACGGTACAGCCCGCCTCGAACGTCATCGGCTCCGTGCTCGAGGTCCTCTACGACCGCGGGTACATCGACGGATTCGAGTTCGTCGACGACGGCAAGGCCGGACGGTTCGAGGTCGAACTGAAAGGAGCGATAAACGAATGTGGCGCCGTCAAACCCCGCTACTCTGCGGGCGCAGACGAGTTCGAAAAGTGGGAAAAGCGGTTCCTCCCCGCCCGCGATTACGGGGCGCTCGTCGTCACGACGAGCCACGGCGTCATGAGCCACTACGAGGCCCGCGAACGGGGCATCGGTGGCCAGGTGATCGCATACGTATACTAATATGAACCGAGTAGAAATCGAGATCCCGGACGACGTGTCCGCGTCTGTCGATCATCTCGATCTCACGATCGAGGGGTCGAACGGATCGGTCACCCGTCGACTGTGGTATCCGGACGTAACCGTCTCCGTCGAAGGCGACACCGTCGTCATCGAATCGGAGGAAACCGACGCGAAGACGAACGCGACGGTCGGAACGTTCGAAAGCCACGTCGAGAACATGATCCACGGCGTGACCGATGGGTGGGAGTACAGGATGGAAGTCTTCTACGCCCACTTCCCGATGCAGGTCTCCGTGGAGGGCGAGGAGGTTGTCATCGAGAACTTCCTCGGCGAGAAGGCACCGCGCCGGACGCCGATCCGTGGCGACACGGAGGTCCAGATCGACGGCGAGGAAATCGTCCTCTCGGGTCCCGACAAGGAAGCGGTCGGACAGACCGCCGCGGACATCGAACAGCTCACGAAAGTGAAAGGCAAGGACACGCGCGTCTTCCAGGACGGCGTGTACATCACCGAGAAGCCGGTGAAGGCGGGTGGTGCATAGATGAGCGATTACGAAGAGCTCGAAGACATAAGCGGCGTCGGTCCCTCGAAAGCGGAGGCGCTTCGAGAGGCCGGCTACGAAACGATCGAAGACGTCAAGGCCGCCTCGCAGGGCGAGCTGTCGGAGATCGACGGCATCGGAAACGCGCTCGCCGCCCGAATCAAGGCCGACGTCGGCGGTCTCGAAGTCGAAGAAGAGACCGAGGCAGAGGTCGAAGAGGTCGAGGAGCCGGAGGAGGACGAAGACCCCGACGAGGCGGTCGAAACCGAACTCCGCCCGCGGGGACACGCCGACAAGACGCCGGAGCTCGATGCCGACACTGCACGCGCGCTCGCACAGAAGCACCGCGAGGGCAAACCGCAGTTCAACCGCCAGGACTACCACAAGAAAAAGCGGGTGCCGACATCGTGGCGGCGTCCGCGCGGGGACCTCTCGAAGCAGCGCCGCGGGATCAAGGGCAAAGGCGACACCGTCGAGGCGGGCTTCCGCTCGCCGAGGGCCGCCCGAGGCCTGCATCCCTCCGGCTTCGAGGAGGTTCGCGTGTTCAACACCGACGACCTCGAGGGAGTCGATTCCGAGAGGGAGGCGGTACGGATCGCCTCCTCGGTCGGTGCGCGCAAGCGCGAGCGAATCGAGGAAGTGTGTGAGGACCGCGAGATCCGCGTCCTCAACCCGACGTACGTCGAAGTCGAGGTGGAACAATGACTGATCTCGGCGCACAGAAGCGACTCGCAGCGGACGTCCTCGACGTCGGCGAGAGCCGCGTCTGGTTCGACCCGGAGGCACAGGGAGAGATTGCCGACGCGATCACTCGCGAGGACATCCGCGATCTCGTGGAAGACGGAACGATCCGCGCGAAAGACGCGAAGACGAACTCGCGCGGTCGGGCCCGAGAGCGGGACGCGAAGCGCTCGTACGGCCACCGCCGCGGTGCCGGCTCCCGGAAGGGGAAAGCCGGCGCCCGGAAGGATTCCAAGGAAGACTGGATCAGCCGGATCCGCGCACAGCGACGACGGCTGAAGGAGCTTCGAGACGACGGCCCCCTCGACCGGAGCCAGTACCGCGAACTGTACGACAAAGCAAGCGGTGGCGAGTTCGAGGACGTCGCTCGGCTCGAAGCCTTCATCGAAAACAACTACGACATAGAGGTGACAGACTAATGGCAACAGGACCACGGTATAAGGTACCGATGCGGCGTCGCCGCGAGGTCCGGACCGATTACCACCAGAGGTTGCGCCTGCTGAAATCCGGCAAACCTCGCCTGGTCGCCCGGGTGAGCAACCGACACGTCAGGGCGCAGCTGATCACTCCCGGACCCGAGGGCGACGAGACCCACGCCGCGGCGTCCAGCGAGGAACTCTCCGCGTACGGCTGGGAAGCCCCGACGGGCAATCATCCCAGCGCGTATCTCACGGGATATCTCGCCGGCGCCCGAGCGGTGGCGGCGGGGCTCGAGGAGGCCGTCCTCGACATCGGGCTCAACACGGCGACGCCCGGAAACAAGGCGTTTGCAGTACAGGAAGGTGCAATCGACGCGGGGCTCGAGATCCCCCACAACGACAGCGTGCTTGCCGACTGGTCGCGCAACCGCGGCGAACACATCGCCGACTACGCCGAGCAGCTCGACGACCCGCTGTATTCGGGGGCGTTCGACGCCACTGAACTACCCGAGCACTTCGATGAGGTGCTCGCACGTATCCAGGAAGACTATGAGTAACGACGAAGGCTGGGAACCGCGAACGCGGCTCGGCCGCAAGGTACAGGACGGCGACGTCACGTCGATGAAACAGGCGCTCGAGACGGGGCTCCCGCTGAAGGAGCCGGAGATCGTCGACCAGCTCCTCCCGGGGCTGGAAGACGAGGTGCTGGACATCAACATGGTCCAGCGGATGACCGACTCCGGGCGCCGGGTGAAGTTCCGGGTCGTCGTCGCGGTGGGCAACCGCGACGGCTACCTCGGCTTCGCGCAGGCCCGCGACGACCAGGTCGGCGGGGCGATCCAGAAGGCGATCGACGTAGCGAAGCTGAACGTCATCGAGGTGGACCGCGGCTCCGGCTCCTGGGAGGACCAGGCCGGTGGCGTCAACTCCCTGACCCGCAAGGCCGAGGGGAAGGCCGGCTCGGTGACCGTCGAGATCATTCCCGCCCCGCAGGGGCTGGGACTGGCGGGCGCCGAGACGGTGCGCAACATCCTCGAGCTCGCTGGCGTCCAGGACGCCTGGACGAAATCCAACGGCAACACCCGGACGACGGTGAACCTCGCGAAGGCGACGTTCAACGCCCTGGAGAACGCCTCCCAGGCGCGGATGCCCCAGCACGCTCGCGAAGTCCACCGGGACGTGGAGGTGGGCGAGTGATGCAGGCGATCGTCCAGCTTCGCGGGGAGGTGAACATCAGTGGCGACATTCAGGACACCCTGGAGATGCTGAACCTCCACGGGGTCAATCACGCCACGCTCGTCCCAGAGACGGAATCTTACCGCGGGATGATCACGAAGGTGAACGATTACGTCGCGTTCGGCGAGCCGACCGCGGAGACTGTCGCGATGCTGCTCGCACGTCGCGGCGAGCCCGAGGAGGGCACCGCGAATATCGACGACGAGTGGGTCGCAGAACACACCGACTACGACGACGTGGACGCACTTGCGACCGCCCTCGTCGACGAGGAGACGACCCTTCGCGAGCAAGGGCTCACCCCTGCGCTCCGTCTGCATCCGCCGCGGGGCGGTCACAAGGGGTTGAAGCGTCCGACCGCCGAGGGTGGACAGCTGGGTCGACACTCGACTGAAGAGATCGACGCCCTCCTGGAGGCGATGCGATGACGAACAAGAAGAAACGCCAGCGAGGCTCTCGCACGCACGGCGGCGGTTCACAGAAGAATCGGCGCGGCGCCGGCAACCGCGGCGGCCGCGGCGCGGCCGGCCGGGACAAACACGAGTTCCACAACTACGGGCCGCTGGGCAAGCACGGCTTCACCCGCCCCGACGACGTCCAGGAGGAGATCGTCGAGGTGCGCGTTCGGAAACTCGACGAGGACGCGTCGCTGTACGCCGCCGACGGGGTGGCGGAACGCGACGGCGACGCGTATGTGATCGACGCCCGCGACGTGGCCGAGGACGGCTACGACGCCGACGTCGTGAAGGTGCTGGGCGGCGGTCAGGTGCGCAACGAACTGCGCGTCACCGCCGACGCCTTCACTGCCGGCGCCGTCGAGCTCCTCGAGGGAGCCGGCGGTGAGGCGATCCTCTCGGAGCGTGCCGAAGCTGCGGACGCAGAATCAGAAGACCTATCCGACGAAGACTCGGACGAATCGTAACGTATGAGCTGGAAGGAGGCCGCCGAACCAGTCCTGACGCGGATGCCCTCGATCGACCGGCCCGGGGGGCACGTCCCGTTCAAGCGGAAGCTGATGTGGACCGCCGTGATCCTCATCGTGTACTTCTTCCTCACCAACATCAACCCGTTCGGGCTCGCAGCTGGCCAGGGGACGGACTTCTTCGGACAGTTCCGTTCGATCCTGGCGGGCGAGCACGGATCGCTGATGCAGGTGGGGATCGGTCCGATCGTCACCGCGTCCATCGTGTTGCAGTTGCTTGGCGGCGCCAACCTGCTCGGGCTCGACACGAACGACCCTCGCGATCAGGTGCTGTACCAGGGGCTCCAGAAGCTGCTGGTCATCGTCGTCACGGCGATGACTGCAGCGCCGATGGTGTTTACCGGCGACTTCCTTCCGTCGGATCCCGCCGTCGCGCAGGCGCTCGGCGTCAGCATCGGCGTCATCGACACGCTGGTGTTCCTGCAGGTGTTCGTCGGCGGCGTCCTCATTCTGTTCATGGACGAGGTCGTGAGCAAGTGGGGCGTCGGCTCCGGCGTCGGCCTGTTCATCATCGCCAGCGTGAGCCAGCAGCTCGTCGGCGGCTTCTTCAGCTGGTCGGGACTGGGCGCCACCGGCTTCTTTGCAAGCTGGTACGGCATTATCTTCGGAGAGACGGCGCTCGGCTCCCCGTTCACCACGGAGGGGCTGTTCGCCCTGCTGTTCGAGCCGGGCGAAATCCTCGCGATCTTCACGACGCTTTTCATCTTCGGAATCGTCGTCTACGCGGAGTCGGTCCGGGTCGAAATCCCACTGTCGCACGCCCGGGTGAAAGGCGCCCGCGGGCGGTTCCCGGTGAAACTCATCTACGCGTCAGTCCTGCCGATGATCCTCGTTCGGGCGCTGCAGGCGAACATCCAGTTCTTCGGGCAGATTCTCAACTCCCAGTGGCCGGGGATGCCCGAGTGGCTGGGCGTCTACGGGGATCAGGGGCAGCCGATCTCCGGGTTCTTCTACTACACGAACCCGATCCAGACCCGCGAGGAGTGGATGTGGTTCCTCGGCGAAACCGCCGCGGAGCCGTGGATGATCGCAACCAGGGTCGCGATCGACCTCACCTTCATGGTGATCGGCGGTGCGATCTTCGCGATCTTCTGGGTGGAAACCACCGGCATGGGGCCGGAGGCGACGGCCCGCCAGATCCAAAACTCCGGGATGCAGATCCCCGGCTTCCGCCGGAACCCGCAGGTCGTAGAGAAGGTGATGGAGCGATACATCCCGCAGGTGACGGTCATCGGCGGCGCGCTGGTCGGCTTCCTGGCGGTGATGGCGAACATGCTTGGCACCATCGGCGGCGTCTCCGGAACCGGGCTGCTACTGGCGGTTTCGATCACGTACAAACTGTACGAGGAGATCGCCGAAGAGCAGTTGATGGAGATGCATCCGATGATGCGCCAGATGTTCGGCAACGGGTGAGAACAACTCTAGAACGTAAACGAGCGTTCTAGGGGTTCTTACGCTAATTTTATCGAATTCACGCGTGTTCCGTAATATCTCCAAGCTCGAACAGTTGTAGGTCATCGCGCTCGGACACGGCTTCCTGAACGGACTGTGTCGCACCATTTCGGGTGAATAAGGCGTACTTGGTGTTTCTCTCATCGGTGTCCGGCGTCCATCGAATCTCGGCGGCATGGTCTTCGAGCGAGGCGAGAGCTCCGTAGTCAAGCGGTGCGTTCGTGAACTTGCATTCGCCCGCAACCATCGTTCCGTCCGTGGTGAATCCGACGACGTCAACCTCGTGTTCCTTATACCACCAGCGACCGATATCGAGGAACGTCTCTGCGGGGTAGAGCCCTGGGAGTGCGTCTTGGCAGAGCCCCTCGAATTCGTGACTCACGAAATCTGGAAGTTCCGGCTCAATGACTGCGTCGTAGGCATTTGCTCCGAGTCGTTCGTATCGATCTTCCTTGCCGTAGACGAAACGGAACCAGAACCGGAACAGCGGATCGAGGATTCGATAGCGCCCGCGGCGCGACTTTGCTTTCTCTTCGGTGATCGGGACCTCCCGCTCGATGAGCCGCAGACGCTCCAACTTCTGTGTGTACGTCGATATCTGCTTCCCATCGATTCCTATCGCTTGAGCGATCTCGTTCGACGTCGTCTTTCCAGCAGCGATGGCAGTGAGGATCGCAAAATACCGGTTCGGATCTGTGAGTTCGGTGCGGAGCACGTACTCCGGTTCGTTGTGTAGATATCCCTTCTGGGAGAGGACTTCCTCGGCCAGAACCGTTCCGAGGTCCCGTCCGAGATCGACGCCATCGAGATAGTACGGAACGCCACCGAAGATTCCCCAGGTGAAGATCCGCTCTTCGGGCGAATACTCGTCCGGGACGAACTCCTGTGCAGCAGCGAAGTTGAGGGGTCGGAGGTCAAGTCGTTCCGTGAATCGTCCGTATAAGGGACTGTTCCCGAGAAGCGTCGCTTCTTCCATCATACTGATCGATGACCCGATCAGAACCAGCGTTCCCGAGGTGTTCTGGAGCCGCTGGTCCCATAGTCGCTGAATGACGGACGGAAGGCTCTCGTCGGCGTCGATGAGGTAGGGGAATTCGTCAAGGACTACGATTCCGTCCTGATCCCCCAGATATCCGAGTAGCGCTTCCCAGTTCTGTTTGATCTGCGTGATGCTGGGGAAGTTTTCGGAGGCGATATCGACGAACTCGTCAAGCTGTATTTGGGAGGTGGTCTCCGTGGCCTGATAGACGACTACGTCGTCACAGTCGGAGAGCGAGTGCTGGACGAGCTGTGTCTTCCCGAGGCGTCGGCGACCGAAAACGACGACCATCTCTGCGTCATCGGACTCGTAGCATCCGTGTAGCCGAGCGAGTTCATCTTCTCGATTCACGAAGTGGTCCATACGCCCACTCCACCGTGACAT
Organism: Halalkaliarchaeum sp. AArc-GB; assembly: GCF_031432225.1. Taxonomy (NCBI): domain Archaea; kingdom Methanobacteriati; phylum Methanobacteriota; class Halobacteria; order Halobacteriales; family Haloferacaceae; genus Halalkaliarchaeum; species Halalkaliarchaeum sp. AArc-GB. The sequence goes on from NZ_JAVKGM010000007.1 coordinate 127,147, forward strand.
GGAATAATACTTCCGAATAGACTATCTTGGAATAGGCTAATTCAAAATTGTCTACCGAACTTTCTATTGTATCTCTTGATCTGCGGAGGTTAGACGACAACCCACATCCGGACTGATTGGATCCACGGGGAGGTCGTCGGTAACTGTCGTGGGTCCGAACACGAGCGACGCTGAAAGGAGGACGGCCATCGGCGTGGCGAGCAGTGACGGGAGCACTCGTGGGGCTCGCCGAACGGGACTTCGTGTGTGGACGCTGTTCCCCATCCGGCATCAC